>NZ_JBMHFD010000038.1:0-506 GCF_049166695.1 Apilactobacillus intestinapis | reverse complement strand
ATAGCATGGCATCGTCCTTCCACAGAATACCGTTTAAGGCATCCTCGGTACTCTTAATGTAGTTGCTAAGGTCTGGCTTTTTGAATGGCAACAGATCGCCAATAATAGCCATTGCGTGCTTAACCTTACTTAGTGACTTAGGAGGCAGAATGTAGAATGTCACGTTCAATGCCAACGCCCCGCTCAATGGATCGAAGTAGTTCACACTCTTTTCAAGATTAGCGAGGTAAGCCATTTTCTTTTTGTAGTTAACCGTCTTAATTGGATCATACAAATAGTTCTTGTTTTTGTAATAGCCAAGCTTGCTAAGAACTTTCTTTATACCAATACGAGGACGCTCTTGCTGCTGTGGCTTGATGTCAAACTCAATCTTTATCGTTTCTGCCATCTAATCCTCCCCGTTAAAATTCAAACCATCACGATTAACTAATCCTTGTGATTCCAGCTCCCTGTAGTAGTCAGAAAAGCGCCCGTACATAATCATGAAACCACCGTCTATCTTATCA
>NZ_JBMHFD010000037.1:0-515 GCF_049166695.1 Apilactobacillus intestinapis | reverse complement strand
AGCGCAAATAATAAATGAGTTAAGGCGAGAAATGAACGTTCCATTATTTGTGTTATTAGATATTGCCGAGATGTCTAGTAGTAGTTATTACGATGCGTGTCAACGTGAGTACGAAGTTGATGACCAAGAGGTCATCAGTGAGATGAAAGTCATTAGAAACGAATTTAAAGATTACGGATATAGAAGAGTAACCATTGAATTGAAACGCCGAGGATATAATATCAATCATAAAAAAGTCCTTCGCATCATGAAGAACGAAGGACTCTTATGTGATAGTTATAAAAGAAAAATCAGAAAGTATAATTCTTATAAAGGAACTTGTGGCAAGGTCGCAAGCAATAGACTAAGAAGAAGATTTAAAACAGATCGACCATATCAAAAGATAGTTACAGACGTTACTGAACTTAGATGGGGAAACAAAACAACCTTAGAAAGAGCATATTTCACAGCGTTTATGGATTTATACAACGGTGAAATAATTTCTTGGAATATAGGATTACACCCAAACGTTGATT
>NZ_JBMHFD010000036.1:0-517 GCF_049166695.1 Apilactobacillus intestinapis | reverse complement strand
CAGAACGAGCAGTGAATCATTGGTCCTTGATTTTCTTCAGTCATTGATCATCCTTTCAGCTTTATCCAAATTAACGCCGTTTTAACACGACGTTTGTCAAAGTCTCTCTAAGAAAAAAAGCCCGCAAGGGGCTCTTCATCTTGTTTACTTTGCCTTTGCAGTCGAAACAATCTTATCAACAGCAGACTTCATCGCAATGTCATGCTTCAACAAAGCATCTGACAATGACTGCTTAACTTGCTCTTCAGAAATGTTGTACTGTGAAGCCAAGTCCTTTACTTCAGCGGCAACTTCTTCATCTGAAGGTTGGAAATCTTCCTTCTTAACGATGGCTTCCAACACCAAGTTCGTCTTCACACGAGTATCGGCACCTTCAGCAAACTGCTTCTTTAATGAATCTTCTGTTTGACCAGAGATTTGGAAGAACATTTGTGGTGAGATACCTTGTTGCTGCAATTGACCAAGGTACTGTTGCATCTGGCGATGAACATCTTCGTCAATCATTTCTTGTGGAATG
>NZ_JBMHFD010000035.1:0-520 GCF_049166695.1 Apilactobacillus intestinapis | reverse complement strand
AGGCTTCTTCCGCAGTAGAAGTTGGTCAAATTTCTGGTGCAGTGGGGACTTTTGCAAACATCCCACCGGTCATCGAAGAATCAGTCTGTGACTTGCTTGGCCTCAAGAACCAACCAATTACCAGTCAGGTTCTACCACGTGATTTACATGCTGATTATCTTTCGACGATCACCTTAATTGGCTCTTCTTTGGAAAATTTTGCCACTGAAATCCGCTCCTTACAACGAACTGAAATTCGCGAAGTTCAGGAATTCTTCGACAAAAAACAAAAGGGTTCGTCCGCCATGCCCCACAAGCGAAACCCAATCGGTTGCGAAAATATCTCTGGTTTGGCACGGGTTCTTCGTGGATACCTCGTTCCAGCCTATGAAGACATTACACTCTGGCATGAACGGGATATCTCACACTCATCCGTCGAACGCATCGTTCTTCCCGATGCAACAACCTTGATTGACTACATGTTAACCCGCTTTACTAAAATTTTAGCCCAGCTTGAGGTTTACCCAAACCGGATGAAAGA
>NZ_JBMHFD010000034.1:0-522 GCF_049166695.1 Apilactobacillus intestinapis | reverse complement strand
ATTAATGTTTTAGTAGTATGGTATTTCAGCCTTAGTTCGTCGATTATTTTAATAATTACTTCTGGTCTTCTTCGTCGTCTAAGGCCCTCAATTTTTTTAAGAAATCATTCTCTATTCTCAACATTAAGTTTTCTTCTTCAAGCTTCTTTAATTTTTCTTTATCGGTATTAGTGTTGTTTGAGTTGGCTTTGTTAGTTTTCTTTTTTGTCATGGCTTTTCTTTCCCTTCGGGACAATAAACCATCGATACCTTTTTTCTCTAATCGCTTTTCCCAAGTCCAGATAGTTGATGGAGATGGAATATTAAAATGATAAGCTGTCTCTGGATAAGATGATTTAGTCGTTTTCATCCAGTTTAATATATATTGCTTCTCTTTAGTAGAGTATTCAATCACTTTATTACTTTTTTTCAGACCATCTAGACCATATTTTTTGTAACTCTTAACCCAACATAAAACAGTATTTCTACTTTTAATCCCAAATTTTCTAGCTACCATTTGAGATCCCATACCGTTTAGGTATG
>NZ_JBMHFD010000033.1:0-525 GCF_049166695.1 Apilactobacillus intestinapis | reverse complement strand
CACCACCCATTGGTTGGTGAATCAAGTACTCGGCATTCGGCAACATGTAACGGTGACCCTTTTCACCAGAAGAGGCAATAATGGTCCCCATTGAAGCTGCCAGACCCATCACAATGGTCGTTACCGGTGCTTTAATAAAGTTCATGGTATCCGTAATCGACAAGCCCGCCGTCACAGAACCACCCGGCGAGTTAATGTACATGGAAATTTCCTTATCAGGATCCTGTGCTTCCAAGAAAAGTAGTTGAGCAACGATTGAGGTTGCCATACTATCTTCCACTTCACCTTGCACCAGGATAATTCGGTCCTTTAAAAGTCGGGAAGGCAAATCATAGGACTCACGTCCATTTGCAGTTTGTTCAATAACTCCTGGCCACATAGTAATCTCCTTTTATCTTCTTTAGTATTCTATTGTAACGCAAAAACAAGACTTTCTAAAATAAAAAAGAGCGCATTCGCCCTTTATAACTTATCGGCATCAAAAGTACCTTCGTCAATCTGTTTAGCCAATTCTTTTAGTTTACG
>NZ_JBMHFD010000032.1:0-919 GCF_049166695.1 Apilactobacillus intestinapis | reverse complement strand
TTAATGTTGAGAATAGAGAATGATTTCTTAAAAAAATTGAGGGCCTTAGACGACGAAGAAGACCAGAAGTAATTATTAAAATAATCGACGAACTAAGGCTGAAATACCATACTACTAAAACATTAATACTAAAGGCATTAAGGATATCTAGAAGTACCTATTATTACATTAGATCAATCCAAAATAAGCCTGATAAGTACGCTGAAATCACTAAAATTATCAAGGATATTAAAGATAAAAATAAATCCTACGGATATAGAAGAGTATGTTTAGAATTAACTAATCGTGGATACCGTGTTAACCACAAACTAGTATTAAAGATAATGAAAAAGAATAATTTACTATCCTCATCATATTCAAGAAAAACACGTAAGTATAATTCCTATCGTGGTCAAGTTGGAAAACTTAAATCAAATCAATTAAATCGAAGATTTAATACTGATAGACCATATCAAAAGCTCTGTACCGATATCAGTGAATTCAGATATGGAAATTGTGATATTAATCATCGTGTTTACCTTTCACCTATTATGGATTTATTTTCTGGTGAAATAATATCCTATAACATTAGCAGACATCCAAATATGAACTGTGTTATGAAGCCGCTGAAAGAAGTTATTCAATTAGTTAGGGGTTTACCATACAGAACGACCATTCATAGTGATCAGGGAGCTCAGTATCAAAGTCACATCTGGCAAAAAGAGCTTAAGAAGAATAAAATATTTCAAAGCATGTCCCGTAAGGGAAATTGTATTGATAACTCACCTATGGAATCATTTTTCCATATTATGAAAGCTGAAATCATGGACTGTAATTATGACTTTAAAGAGGATTTAATTTCATCAATGAAAATATGGATTGATTATTACAATAATCATCGTATTAAAACAAAACTAGGCGGAAAGTCACCGGTTCAATA
>NZ_JBMHFD010000031.1:0-1130 GCF_049166695.1 Apilactobacillus intestinapis | reverse complement strand
GATGGACCAAAGTGGCCAAACGGAACCGATAAGGATAGTTTGAGCAAGAGTGTAAATCAAACTATTAATTATGTGGACGGTAATGGCAAGAGTGTCCATGATGCGAGTCATGACCAAGTAACCTTTAGTAGAACTGCGCAAGTAGATGAAGTCACAGGAGAAGTAACCTACGGTAACTGGGATAAGGTAAGTAGCACCTTTAGTGCGAAAGGCTCACCAGTGGTAAGTGGATATGTCTTAAGAGATGAAGGACAAAAGACCATTCCAGCAAGTACGGTCACCCCAAACTCAAGTGATGAAAACGAAACGGTAGTATACGACAAGGTAGGATCATTAGTACCGGTGGATACCGCAGGTAACCCAATTGACAATGGAAGTCATAACACTAGTTATCCAAATGACAACCAAGATGCGGGAAAGATTACTAACCCAGTAATTCCAAGTATTCCAGGAAAGACACCAGTGGATAAGGATGGCAATCCATTAACACCAGGAAACACCTACCCAGTTGACAGTAGTAAGCCAACTGAAGATACAAAGATTACTTACGTGGACAGTAATCAAAAGGCGAAGGTCAGCTACGTAGACCAAAACACCGGTAAGACATTAGAAAGTGTGGACCTAGAAGGTCAACCACAAAGTACCTCAGATTACCGTACAACTGATACTATCAAGAAGTACAGTGATCAAGGATACGTGGTGGTAAGTAACACCTACCCAGTGAATGGAGTTAAGTTCAATAGTGATGATAAAGAACAAGACTTCACCGTAACATTGGCACACAAAGTAGATACGGTAACACCAGATCAACCGGGCGAACCTGGACAACCAATTAATCCAGCTAACCCGGATGGACCAAAGTGGCCAAACGGAACCGATAAGGATAGTTTGAGCAAGAGTGTAAATCAAACTATTAATTATGTGGACGGTAATGGCAAGAGTGTCCATGATGCGAGTCATGACCAAGTAACCTTTAGTAGAACTGCGCAAGTAGATGAAGTCACAGGAGAAGTAACCTACGGTAACTGGGATAAGGTAAGTAGCACCTTTAGTGCGAAAGGCTCACCAGTGGTAAGTGGATATGTCTTAAGAGATGAAGGACAAAAGACCATTCCAGCAAGTACGGTCAC
>NZ_JBMHFD010000030.1:0-1295 GCF_049166695.1 Apilactobacillus intestinapis | reverse complement strand
AGGAACTGAAGTTATAATATTGAACAGATAAATAAAAGCACTTTCGATAAAATGATTATTTTTATTTGATAAAATAACATAATTCGGAGGTGTTTTTTGTATGGCTAATAATAGATATTCATATGAAACTAAACTAGAAGCCGTTCGGCTTCTTAATGAAGGTGTTCCAGGTAGAAAGATTTGTGAAATGCTTGGGTTAAAGAGTGATGGATTAATTTATACGTGGCGGAAATATGTAAGAAATGGCGATTACTACCGTTTGAAGCAAAAGCCTGGAAAGCAATATAAATATAATAAAGGTAACTTAGAACTACCTAGTCATGTCATAAAAGACATGGAAATTAAACAAATGAAAGAAGAACTTGAAGTTATAAAAAAATATTTAATCATGGAAGGGCTGTGGTAAATCAAGATACTATTAAATTAATCGATAATTTCACATCAAAGATATCTTTAGTTAGGATTTGTCAGTATCTCAACATATCTAGAAGTACCTATTACTATCATAAAAAGCATGCAGATCATTTTAATTTAAGTCAGATTGAACAAGAGATTCAACAACTATGTATAAAAACGAAGTTTTTATATGGTTATCGTAAAATTCATGCACTAATTAATAAGTATTTAAAATGTAGTGTTAGTAAAGTTCAAAGAATTATGGCCAAATATGGTTGGGGGTGTCGTATTAAACGTAAAAGATCTTATAGACCTGGTAATCCATTTAAACAATTTGATAATATAATCAATCGTGATTGGAACGTTAGTTTACCAAAACGTAAATTAACTACTGATATCACGTATATTCCTTGCGGAAATAAGATGTTATATCTCTCAACGATCATGGATAGTTTTAATTCGGAAATTATCGCTCATAAAATTTCAAATCATCCAAATACCCAATTGGCGTTAGATACATTAAATCAATTAGGCTATTTAAATGGCGCTATTATCCATAGTGATCAAGGTTCGACTTACACTTCACGTGAATTTTTTGAATTAGCACGTAAAAAAGGCGCCATCAGAAGCATGTCCCGTAAAGGCACGCCAGCTGATAACGCCATCATCGAATCATTTCACGCCAACCTAAAGACTGAAATGATTTACACACAAGCTAAACCTAAAGGTTTAGCAGACACCATTAAGTGTGTAAATAATTATATCAAATTTTGGAATAATACACGAATATTAACAAAATTAGGCAACCAATCCCCTGTAGAATACAGAAAATCAGTTGCCCAATTAAAGAGTTAGAAAGCTGCTTTTATTTATTTGTTCAAAATAATAGTTGCAGTTCC
>NZ_JBMHFD010000002.1:0-197229 GCF_049166695.1 Apilactobacillus intestinapis | reverse complement strand
TAGCTCTTCTGAATAAATTGTTATTTTATAAGCGAATTGACTTCGCAATGTTTAATTCTTACAACCAAGTTGTAAGTTCCTTACACATCATCGATTATCAATCTTGTTCAGTTTTCAAAGATCTACCTTTTATTAGCTTGCTGTCTCAATTGACAACTTATTAATCATATCATCTTACCAAAGCCGTGTCAACAACTTTTTTTAATGACGTTTGCGTCATATCAATAACGCAACTCATTTATAATATCAAATTAACGACATCGTGTCAACATGTTTTGAAAAATTAATCGTTGTTGATTTGTAATCATTTTTGATTACCTCTCTCAACAACAAATAATATTATGCCAGGTAAACCTTATAAAGTCAACACTTCTCAGCAAATAAATTAAAAAAAGTAGATTGAATTAATCAATCTACTTTTAAACGATCATATTACTATTTAATTCTAGCTAAGAAGTACTTCTTCTTACCTCTTCTAACAACGACGAACTTACCGTCAAATGAAGTACTTGGGTCGATTTCAAAATCAACATCGTCAACCTTTTCTCCATTGATACGGATAGCTCCGTTGCTTACATCTTCTCTAGCTTGTCTTCTTGATGGTTCGATTGAAGTATCGTCTGCTAACCATTCAACAATGTTCTTCTTGTCTGAACTAACTTCAACAGAAGGCATGTTCTTGAATCCGGTTTCTACTTCATCAGTAGTTAGGTCTTGAACGTTTCCTGAGAATAATGCTTCAGTAATGTTTTGTGCTTCTACCACAGCATCCTTACCATGAACGAATTCAGTTACTTCTTCAGCTAAACGACGTTGAGCAACTCTCTTCCATGGTTCGTTCTTCACTTGTTCTTCTAGTTCTTCGATTTCTTCCTTATTTAGGAAAGTGAAGTACTTCAAGTATTTGATTACATCCCTATCATCTGTGTTAATCCAGAATTGGTAGAATTCGTAAGGTGTAGTCTTTTCTGGATCTAACCATACAGCTCCACCTTCAGTCTTACCAAACTTGGTACCATCTGCCTTAAGCATTAATGGAATAGTTAAACCAAAGGCCTTAGCATCTGCACCTTGGGTCTTATGGATTAGTTCGATACCACCAGTGATGTTACCCCATTGATCAGCACCACCGATTTGTAGTTCAACACCATTGTTTTTGTATAGGTGTTCGAAGTCCATTGCTTGTAGAATTTGGTAAGTAAATTCAGTGTATGAGATACCAGTTTCTAGACGGCTTGAAACGATTTCCTTGTTTAACATAGTGTTAACGTTGAAACGTTTACCGTAAATACGAAGGAAGTCTAATAGTGATAGTTTTGAAGTCCAGTCGTAGTTGTTAACAATTTGGAACTTACCATCTTCACCAAACAAACTCTTCATTTGATTAGTTAGGCATTCTTCATTGTGCTTAACTTGTTCCATACTTTGTAGCTTTCTTTCAGCCTTCTTACCTGATGGGTCACCGATTGAACCAGTAGCTCCACCAATTAGAATAACTGGCTTGTATCCAGCTAGTTGGAATCTCTTCAAAATCATGAATGGAATTAAGTGTCCAACGTGCATACTGTCACCAGTTGGGTCAATTCCTGCGTATAGACCAATCTTCTTTTCGTTTACTTCTTTCTTTAGGCCTTCAGCATCAGTTTGTTGATTAATGGCGCCACGCCATTGTAAATCATCGATAATGTCCATGTTTCTTCCTCCTAATAAAAAAGTCCCTGACAAATAAATTGTCAGGGACGAAATGTTTTTTTTGTTAATCCGCGTTACCACCCAAGTTATCGTACTAATGTACGATCTCTTTCAATCATTTATAACGAAATGACTCGTCCAATAATGGAAAGCTCCGTAGGTGTAATTCTTCAACGCGTTTGCCTAGTTCGCATTCCCACTAGGTTTCTGAATACACAAATCGCATTAAATACTGGTAACTACTTCTTAGCTTTATATTTAATAGATACTATCATAATAATCAGCAAAGAAATAAAAGTCAACACTATTTAACTTGGCTTAGCTTTTGCTTGATTTCAGGCATCATCTTTTGAAGTGCTTCAGCTTGTGCTTTCTTAGTGAATTCAGCAGTTGCTTTCTTAACTAGTGCTTTTTGTTGTGCACCTGTCATCTTAGGGTTCTTCATCATTGCTGCCTTCACTTGAGCTTGAACGTATTGTTCAGCCGCCATCTTCATTTGGGCTTGAGCAGCAGTGTTTGATCCACTAATTTCTTTGATAATTGTTGGCAATTGTTTTGCTTGGTTAACTGTTAAAGTCATCCAGCTCTTTGGAACATAGAAGTAATTGATTGTTTTTACTCTAGTTGGCTTTTGTGCCAAACCAAACCATAGGCGATTAGCACTTGAGTTGTATTCATATTTAACAGTCTTAGTTACTAACTTAGCCTTATCACTATTAATAGTAATAATCTTGTTTTCTACCTTATCAGTACCAGTGTGTGATGGCTTAGTTGCCTTTTCATCAGTACGGTAAATAACGACTTTGTCTTTACCTGAAGTACCGATTGGTTGGTAAAGTAACATGTTCATGCCCTTGTCAGAACTTGAAACTAACTTAGTTGAAGTTTCGTGGCTAACTTTATGCATCCCATAGTGATCATGGAAGTTAATAGTAATGAAGAAAGTTGAAAGGATAAATAGAACAGCAAATACAATAGAAGTAATTGCGTGCAATACCTTGTTGCTAGTTAATAGGTTAAAACAAATAAAGAATAGGAATGCAGAAATGCATAGTACAAATAAAATCATTATTTATTTACCCCCTTTTTTGTTGTCATGTAGCCAGAAGCTAGCGATGAATCCAACTACGATGAAGAATGCAGCTACCCAGAATGCAGCGTGGTAACCACTTAAAGTAGCGTTAATTGCTGAATCCTTGTAAGCCAATGGATCTAGTTTTAATAGTGACTTAGCAGGCATGTTGCTTGTAGTTACGTTTGATAAAATTGAAACCAATACGGCTGTGGCAATGGCAGCCCCAACTTGTCTTACAGTATTGTTAACAGCAGTACCGTGGTTGATCTTGTCATCAGGCAATGCGTTCATACCGTAAGTAGTTGAAGGCATCATTACAAGAGCCATACCGAATGTTCTAACTGCATATAAAATAATAATGTAGGCAATCCCAGTGTTTTCAGTAATGTATGCGAATGGCAATGTACCGAAGAACAATAGAATTAGACCAGTGGTAATTAGCTTCTTAGCTCCGTGCTTATCAAAGATAGCACCGGCGAATGGAGAAACAACCCCCATCATTAAAGCACCAAGTAATAGACTTAGTCCTGAATGGAAAGCGTTCATACCACGAACAATTTGTAGGTATAAAGGTAGAACCATTTCAAAACCAACTAAAGCCATCATAGTAATTGATGATAGGATAGTTGCAATTGAGAACTTAGCTGACTTGAATACCTTAACGTCTAGGAATGGTTTTTCCATTACTAATTGACGCCATACAAATAATACGATGAAGATTGCACCGATAATTAATGTAGAGATAACAGTTGTGCTACCCCATCCATCAGTACCAACTTCTGAGAAACCGTATAGTGCACTACCAAAACCAATAGTTGAAAGAATTAATGACAATACATCAATCTTTTCCTTATTAGTAGGTAGAATTGGACGCATGTAGTATAGACCTAATAGAATCACAATAGCGACGATTGGAATAATGATTCCAAATAAATCACGCCATGAGTAGTTAATTAAAATCCAACCTGATAATGTAGGTCCAATCGCAGGAGCTAATCCGATAACAACACCGGATAGTCCCATGGCAGCACCACGTTTTTCAGGTGGGAAGATTCTAAGCATGATAGTTTGTAGCAATGGCATTGTAACACCAACACCAAGAGCTTGAATTAAACGAGCTGCTAACAAAGTACCAAAGTTAGGAGCAAAGAAAGCAATAACAGTACCTGCTTCAAAAATTGACATTGCTCCTAGGTATAACCATTTAGTATTAACACGGTTTGATAACCATGCACTAACTGGGATTGCAATCCCGTTTACTAACATAAATCCGGAAGTTAACCATTGAACAGTTGAAGTGTTAATGTCAAAGTCCTTCATTAATGTAGGAAACGCAGTTGCTAAAATTGTTTGATTTAAAATAGTACAGAAAGTACCAACCAATAAAATCACAACAAGCATGATCTTGTTGTATGATTTACCGTTTGCATCTACATTCATAATCTAACCCCTTTTCATTAATATTTTGTTTTCTCTATAAATTTCGACAATAACTAATATACATCTGGCATTTTTCTTTGTCAACAAATTTGACAAAGATATTAAAAAATATATAATAATTATTGATTATGTAACATCACTTAAGAAAATTTAAGAAGAAAAGGATGTGACACAGTGGAAGAAAAATATACTAAGGAAGACATTGAAGACTACTCCAGTCGTATTCATAAGTTAATGCAAGATCTTGACTTGTCAATCGGCATTGGTGGATTGTCTAGAACCTGCAATGTGCCACAAAGCAAGATTAGATATTGGGAACAAAAAGGATACATTCACTGTCAAAAATGTGATAAAAACAAGAGTCATCGTTACCCTTATTCATCAATTATTAAGGTAGAGCTAATTAAATCATTTTTGAACTCAGGATATACCCTTGCTAAGGCAGCAGAGAAAGCTGAAGTTTTTGATAGAACAGGAAGTCTATTACACAGAATCGCAAAACAGCGTTTTAACTGCATTGACATGATTGATGAGCGTCCCGCAATCGACATGGGACCACTAAAAGATGACCCAGAAAAACACATCTACTTTGTCGACTATGACGGTGATTTAGAAGCCCAAATTATTAAGAAAAACTAAAAATGAATTCCAAGTATGGAATTCATTTTTTATTTGTAATAATATTGAAACAATTGAGGCTCATAGCTTTGATATATTAGGAATTTTAATTTATAATTAAGGTATGATAAATATATGGTTTTTACAGTCATACATATGAACAAACGCTAAAATATCTTATTGTATTCTAATATCTTATTTAGTGGTCCTTAAAGGAGGAATTCATTTATAATGTGGTTTTTAGATATTATTAACGATTTCATTATCGGGTATCCAATTGTTGTGTCAGCAATTTGGATTGTCGGGGCGCTATATTGTAACATCTACCACCGCTCTGAAAAATTCGCTAAAGTGGATGGATCTGAACTAGTTTCAATTCTAGTTCCCGCTCATAACGAAAGTGATACGTTAAACGAAGCGATTTCAGCAATTTCAAACATTGACTACAAGAACTTCGAAGTCGTGTTAATTGATGACAAAAGTGACGACGATACATTAGATATTATGTACAAGTTACAAAAGCAATACGCTAATCAATTCAAAATCAAAGTCGTTCCAATTGCCGTCAACCAAGGTAAGGCTAACGCAATGAACGAAGGTTTTAAGGTTGCGGAAGGAAAATACATTGTTGGTATTGATTCAGACTCCCTACTAGCAAGAAACTCAGTAACTGAACTAGTTAAAACACTTAAGACTAATCCAAAACTTGGTGCCGTTGCTGGTAAGCCAGTTGTTAGAAATAGAACTACTGTTTTAGGTCGTTTACAACTTCTTGAATACATCGGTGTTATCGATATTATCAAGAAAGCTCAATCATACCTATATGGACGTATCAATACTGTTTCTGGTGTTATCGTTGGTTTCAGACGCGAAGCACTAGAAGACGTAGGTGGATGGCACACTGATGTTATTACCGAAGATATTGATATTACCTGGAGAATGTACCGTAAGGGCTGGAGCGTTAGCTACCAACCTTCTGCAATTTGTTGGATTCTAGTTCCAGAAAACACTAGAAACTTAATCAAACAACGTCGTCGTTGGGCTCGTGGTGGTATGGAAGTTATCGCTAAGAACAAGGATCTTCTACTACACGGTTCAATTACTCAAAAAGCTTTAATGTATGAAACAATTATTAGTAGTACTTGGGCTGTTTTAACCGCATTAAGTACTATCTCTTATTTCTTCAACCTATTATTAATCCATGAAGTTCAATTAGATGGTGACGTCTTATTAGTACTTATCATCGTCAGTATCTTACAATTCTTCATCGGTTTCTACGGTTCACACGAAACCGCCCTACTAAGCTTCGTCGATTTACTATTGATTCCTGCTTACATTGTTTACTACTGGATGGTTAACTTAATTTCATGTATCTTGGCTTTAGTTTCATTCTTCCTAGATCCTGAAAATGTAGGTACCTGGAGTAGTCCAGACCGGGGGGTAAAATAATTATGAAGAAAGATTTGAGAAAAGATTACGAAACATTCGTAATTAGAAAGCGCATTAGTCCATTAAGACGTTTAGTTCACTTTATTCTATTCACTGCTTTATGGATTTATGTTGCCTTTGTTTTAGTCGTAAACTTCGCGTTTCTATTTGGTTTTTACAGTGATGATTTCGTTAGTTTCTACCTATTATTAAACCTAAACTACGATTTATACATCAAACTATTAATTGCAATTGCTGGATTAATCATTATCACTGCAATATACTCAACGTTTAGATTAGTTTACTTACGGAGGTTAAACAAAGATGTCAAATAAGAATAAAAAAATGACAAGAAAACAACGTAAGATTATTGTTATTATTCTAGCAATCATTTTGTTCGTCATTATGTCATTTACTATTCACAGATCTGTTGAATACGATAAAGGTAGTAGTGAATACTACGGATTAACTAAGCAAGAAGAAAAAGCTAAAAACGGTATCTTGGTATTTTGTTACCATCGTATCCTAAAGAACAACCTAGGGGTTAACGTTTCAAGAACCCTATCAACAAACTCACAACTTCATGACTTTGATGTTCCTGCTAATGAATTCAAAGAACAAATGGAATTCCTACATAAGCACAATATCAAGGTTATCTCAGGTGATGAAATGGTTAAGATGACCAATTCAAAGAAGCCTATCAAAGGTAAGTACGCTGTACTAACATTTGATGATATCGATAGAACCACTATTGATAACGCGATTCCAATCATGAAGAAGTACAACTACCCATTCACAACCTTCATTATCACTGGTAACACCGGTAGATATCGTGAAGGTACTCAACTAGCAACATGGTCACAAATCCACTACGCTAGAAGAGAAGCTGGTAACCTAATGACAATTGGTGTTCACACTAACAACATGCATTACCTTACTTCAAACCTAATTCCGGTGTTTAACCTACCTAAGAACTACGATCGATTTACAAAAGACTTCGTTAAATCTAGAGAAGTGCTAAAAGCACACACTGGTATTTATGCCGATTCATTCGCCTACCCTTACGGTGGTGGTACTCCTAGAATTTCACAATTCTTGGCAAGACAACCTCACCTAGGATGGGTTGGTACACTAGATTCCGGTACTGTTTACAACCACGGTAACGGAGATCACACTGATCCAATCTACACACCAAGAATGATTATTAATACAAACAGTTGGCCAAGTATTAGAGAATGGTTCTTAAAGAAAAGCTAACTAAAACAAAAAGCCATACGAATTAATCGTATGGTTTTTTTAGCACTCTTTTTAAGAAAATAAAAAAGCCCTCAAGAGAGGACTTCTTTTTTAATTATTACTTGTCTAATTTAGTCTTGTTTTGAACTTCTAGTTTATCGTTGAATTCGTAAACTACAGGTTCACCAGTCTTCATTTCAAGATCCATGATGTCGTCATCAGAGATTCTTTCAATGTACTTGCTTAATGCACGTAGTGAGTTACCGTGTGCAGCGATGATAACGTTCTTGCCGTCTAATAGCTTAGGAGCAATTTCGTCAGCCCATAGAGGCATAACACGTTCTAGAGTAACCTTTAGGTTTTCACCACCAGGGATTAAGTTAGGATCTAAGTCCTTGTAACGACGGTCGTTTACAGCTGAACCTTCGTCATCTGCACTCAATAGTGGAGGTAGTGTGTCGTATGAACGACGCCAAATGTGAACTTGTTCGTCTCCGTACTTTTCAGCAGTTTCTTTCTTGTTTAGACCTTGTAGACGACCGTAATGACGTTCGTTTAGTCTCCAAGTCTTAGTTTCAGGTACCCATAGTTGGTCTGATTCTTCTAAGGCGTAGTGTAAAGTCTTGATAGCACGAGTTAGAACTGAAGTGTATGCGTAATCAAATTCTAGTCCTGCCTTCTTAACTAATTTACCAGCTTCTTTAGCTTCTTCTACACCCTTATCGCTTAAATCAACGTCTTCCCAACCAGTGAATTGGTTTGAAAGGTTCCATTGACTTTGTCCGTGACGGATTAATACAAGTTTTGACATAGGTCGAAAACCCCTTTCTATTTCTTAAATCAACAATACTATTTTACATCAAAAGTAGAAAATTTACATCCTATTTGACAATTCTCTTTATATTTATTGTCTTTTTGTTTTCACCCTTCACTCCTAAAATTTCTAGGAAGAAGGCTAAGATTGGTACCGAGACAATTAGTCCCCATGTTCCGAAGATTTCTTCACCAATTAGTAAGGCACAAAATGTATAGAAAATTGGCAACTCTGTTCTAGAAGACATTAACTTTGGATTCAAAATGTATGCTTCTAGGAAGTGAACTACAGCAATCATAATAATTAGGTAAATGATGTACTTCAATCCACCCACAGAATATCCCACAATTGATAAAGGTACCAATGAAATGATTACACCAGCAACTGGCACTAAACTTAGGAAGAAGATCATAATTGATAGAATAACCAATTGTGGAATTCCCATGAATGCCATAATTAAGGTGGTAAAGATGGTGTTAAATAGCGCAATCAAGAATTGTGCTTCTAACACTACCCCAAATGTCTTGGTAAATGTCTTAGCAAAGTAGTAGACGTCTTGAAAGAACCATGAAAATTCTGCATCCAAGAAGCGCTTACTAAACTCACCCATTGATTTTTCTTCTAATGTAAAGAAGAAACTCAAGATTAGAGATAAGAAGAATGTTACCCCCATTTGGCCTACGCTAGATACATATTGAAGAATAATTGAGAAGCTCCCCTTCACTTCACTTAAGAAGTTAGAACGGTGGATGAACTGAACAATCATGTCTTTAATCTGGGTAGTACCATGAAGGTTATTTGGATCTTCATAGAAATCAATAATGTGTTTTGATGCTGTAACAGCTTGGTCGTAAATTACCGGTGAGTAAATTGCAACCGCACTTACTACCCCAGCAATAAATAGTAGATAAGTCAAAATGACTAAGATAGGTGCTGGAATCTTGATGTATCTTCTAACGAAGCCAACCCACTTGGTGACTAGCAGTGAGAAGATAAAGGTTAGTAGTAACATACTCATCATTGAGCGCATTAGATATAAAACAAAGATTATAAAAATCAATACACACCAGCGTCTTAATTTAACGTTGGCTAAAAATTTATCCCACAGTTTCATAATTCACCCCGCTATTTAGTTATGTTCTAATTATAACATTTTACACTATAAAAAATAATGAAATTAGTCGGTGTCTTTACTTACATAAAGTACCCTCATAAGAGTATAATGGTGTCGTGGTTTTATTAATAAAGAAAGGACTGTTCTCATGTTTGAAAAAACTTTTTTTAAAACATTTTTTAAACACGGATTTAATGAACCAATCCAAGTAAATTATTGGGACGGCAAATCTGAAAAATATGGTGAAGGCGAACCTAAGGCTACCATCACTATGAAAGAACCAATTCCGATCAAGGATATTAGAAAGAATGCTTCTATCGCATTGGGAGAAGCTTACATGGACGGAAAAATCGATGTTGACGGAAGTATTGAAGACTTAATCGTTTCTGCTTACCAAAAATCAACTAGTTTTATTCGTGACCATAAATACATTAATTTCCTACCTAAGCAAAATCATAACGAGTCCACTAGTAAGAAGGACATTCAAAGTCACTACGATATTGGTAATGACTTCTACAAGATTTGGTTAGATAAGACAATGACCTATTCATGTGCTTACTTTGAAAATCCTGACGATGACTTGTACGATGCTCAAATGCAAAAAGTACACCACATTATCAAGAAACTAAATCCTAAGCCAGGTCGTACCCTACTAGACATCGGTTGTGGTTGGGGTACATTAATGCTAACTGCTGCTAAAGAATACGGACTAAACGTAGTCGGTGTTACTTTAAGTCAAGAACAATGCGATTACGTAAACGCACAAATTGAAAAATTTGGTTTACAAGATCAAGCTGAAGTTCGCTTACAAGATTACCGTCAACTAGGTGATGAACATTTTGATTACATCACTTCAGTTGGTATGTTTGAACACGTTGGTAAAGAAAACTTAAACGAATACTTCTCATGCATCAACAAATACCTAAAGGAACATGGTGTTGCCTTAATTCACGGAATTACTAGACAACAAGGTGGAGCCTACAATGGTTGGATTAACAAGTACATCTTCCCTGGTGGATATGTTCCAGGTATGACTGAAAACCTAGATCACATCATCAACAATGGTCTTCAAATTTATGACTTAGAATCATTAAGAAGACACTACCAATACACATTGGAACACTGGGACAAGAACTTTAACGATCACATTGATGAAGTTAAAGAAGTTATGGGTGATGACGAACGCTTCTTAAGAATGTGGGACTTATACCTTAAGACATGTGCTGGTTCATTCAAGGCCGGTAACATTGATGTTATGCAATACTTAATCTCAAAGGGTCCTTCAGGACAAGTACTACCAATCACTAGAGATTACATGTATAAATAATTGAAAAAATCTATTAAAAAACATCGGTGAAAAAATTTCACCGATGTTTTTTCTTTTAATTGTCTTGACTTTTATTCCTGAATTATGGTTTAATTATAAAAATTTTAATTAGTTTCTAATCTAATTTTAATTTTCAAATACAAATACTTTTTTAAGTAAGGGAGTTGATTCAATATGATAAATGCAACAAAAGACGATTCACCTCAGATGAACGCCGCGAATCTTGCGCACGTTGAAGTAAAATCTGGGTTTAAGGATAGTGTATATTTAGTGTTCAATGGGGTGTCTAACGCGATTTTAGTCACACTAGGTGTTGGTTTATTATTAGGTGCTATTGCCAACTTTGTCCACTGGACAGCTTTAGCCGAAATTGGATTAATTTGCCAATACTTAATGGCCCCCGCCATCGGTGCTGCCGTTGCCTCACAATTAAAGACTAATACATTGGTGTTATTTAGTTCAATGATTGCCGCTACGGTTGGTGCAAACAACGTATTCTTCACTTCTGCTGTGACGAATGCAGTTACTGCAACCGGACACGTATTACCTCAACCAGCAGGTTCTGCCGTCTTCATGATCGGTCAACCTGTTAGTGCATTAGGTGGCGCAGTTGTCGCCACAATTATTGGTAAATACTTAACCGGAAAAACACCTTTGGATATGTTCTTAGTACCATTTGCAGCTACATTTGTAGGATGTGTTGCGGCCTTAGGCTTTGCAACAGTCACTACCCCTGCACTTGTATGGTTATCAGGAGTAATTGCCAAGACAATGGTTATTAACCCATTCGTTGGTGGATTAGTAATTTCTGTCGTATGGGCAATGTTTCTAATGACCCCTGCTTCATCAGCTGCATTAGCAATTGCCGTTATGTTGGATCCATTATCATCAGGCGCTGCATTATTAGGAACAACAGCACAATTCGTATCATACACAGTGATGTCATATGGAGTAAACAAGCCAGGTGCAAATATTGCCCAAGGTTTGATTACTCCAAAGGTTCAATTTGGTAACATTACCAAAAATCCATACATCGCAATTCCTGGTATCGTATCTGCTGCAGTTATCGGTCCAGTTGGAACATTAGTATTTCATTTCTCAGTATCATACAAGATTGCTGGATTAGGTTTGAACTCACTAATTGCTCCAATTACCCTTGCTTCTGAAAGTATGCCAAAACTAGCTGTCTACGTAGTCTTGGGTGTAGTTGTACCAGCTGTAATTTCAGTGGTACTTGTTAAAGTTCTAAAGGCTGCTCATAAAATCAAAAATGACGACATGAAAATCGATCTTGTCTAATCATTAAAAAAGTACTGGCGGTTATCGCTAGTGCTTTTTAGTATATTTGCGGCCCGGTAGAACTTAGTTTTCTATATAAGGGAGTGGATTCAAATGATTGATGTAGCAAAAAAAGACGCCCCACAAATTGATATGGTAAAGCCTTTGTCTTCCGTCAAAGAAAATGTCTTTTTGGTAGTAAGTGGCGTCTCAAACGCAATTTTTGTTACGCTGGGTATCGGAATGTTGATAGTTGCCATCGCCAACTTAGTACACTGGTCCGCACTATACCAGATTGGTGTAATTGACCAGGTCCTAATGGCCCCCGCTATCGGTGCTGCCGTTGCTCATCAGCTAAAGACCAACACATTGGTTATGTTTAGCTCGATGATTGCCGCAACGGTTGGTGCCAACAACGTTTTCTTCACTGAAAAAACAATCAACGCCGTCACAGCGACAGGTCATTTGCTATCTCAGCCTACCGGGTCATCAGTATTTATGATTGGACAACCAATTAGTGCTTTAGGTGGTGCTATTATCGCTACACTTATCGGTAAGCACCTATCAGGGAAAACACCATTGGATATGTTCTTAGTACCCTTTTCTGCAACAATGCTGGGATCAATAATTGCGTTAGGATTAGCAGCAATCACAACCCCTGCTTTAGTATGGGTATCACAAGTAATTGCCAAAAGCATGATTGTAAATCCAATCGTCGGTTCAATTACCGTCGCTTTAGTCTGGTCAGTCTTCTTAATGACGCCAGCATCGTCAGCGGCATTAGCGATTGCGGTCATGTTAGATCCGCTATCTTCTGGATCGGCACTACTCGGGACTACCGCCCAATACGTTTCATACACGGTAATGTCATTTAGAGTAAACCGTCCTGGTGCAAACATTGCCCAAGGTTTAATTACCCCCAAGGTGCAATTCGGAAACATCACCAAGAATCCGTATATTCTGATTCCTGGAATGGTGTCATCGGCGATTGTCGCCCCAATTGGCACGTTATTATTCCATTTTTCCACAACATACAAATTAGCCGGTCTGGGGACCAATTCATTAATCGTTCCCCTAACCTTCGCTAGTCAAAGTCTATCTAAACTAGCAATCTATGTTGTATTAGGCATTGTGATGCCTTCTATTATCTCAATAACCATACTAAAGATATTAAAGGCGTGTCATAAGGTAAAAGACGATGATATGAAGATGCATATCGTATAAAACAAAACTAAAAAAGCACTGGTCAATCGACCAGTGCTTTTATTTTATTCTTAATTTAAATAAATACTGCTAATACTAACACAGCAGCTAATCCCAAAATAACTGATAGCGCCATTGATCTTGTCCAATAAGCAATAATAAACACGATTAAGGCAGCTACTAGTTCGGGTGCTTTTCCTGATACCGATAAGGTATATGATGATGTGATACATAAGTCCTTAACAACCAACGAGGTAAATAAGGCAATAGGTATGTAACCCATCCATTCGTTAAACCACTTAGGAATCTTTCTTGTTCTAAAGAAAGCTAGTGGGACGAATCTAGGGATAAAAGCAACCACAAAACATAATATAATCAACCAAAAATGTTGAGTTGAATTCCATTCCATAGAATATCTCCTAATCCGTTTTTAAAGTTATTCAGTCTCTTCTTCTTCTTCATCAAACTTATCTTCAGGGGTTCCCGCTGGGTTCTTAAATAAGCGAAGCAAGCGATTCTTCTTGTACTTTTCGTAATGGCTTCTAATCCATGATTCAACGAAGAATCCAATGAATGAAGCTAACAGAGTTGAAACGACTAATCCTAAAGTGGATTTCATCAATAACATGAATGCAATTGCCAATACAATTGTTAATAGAATAATTAACAATTTTAGTAATGACTTCATTTGCATAACGATCATATAAATAAATAATGCAGTTAGCGCAAAATGAACAACTGTTAGGTTAATTGAAAGTGACGAGCCAACTAAACTACCAATAATGGTACTAATTGTCCACACAACCAGAGCATAGTGTTCAATTTGCAATGCATCTTTAGCAGTAAACTTCTTATCAGTTGATAATTTCAAATAATTTACAGCGTATGTTTCATCATTTAATGAAACTGCAAATAACACAGTAAACCAAAATGACTTACCTTGTAAATATTTAGAAATACTGGATCCTAATAATGCATATCTCAACTCTAGGAAAAACATCATAATTACAATTGATAATAATGGTGAGTTAATGGTTAACATGGAAGCAATCAAGAATTGCGCACCACCAGAGAAAACCATCAATGATACTAAAGCTGTTAATAAAGTATTAAATCCAGCTGCATGAAGTAAAATACCACATGCAATTCCAATGGGAACGTAGCTAATATTCAAAGGCATTGCCGTCTTCAAGTTGGTTAGCCAACGCGGTTCATTTGGATTTGGTACTTGCTTTGTCAAATAATATTCCCCCGTTTAAAAACAATAGGTCTTAATTTTCAACGATTTATAAACAGTCAGATAAAAATCAAACTTTACCTATTATTATAACGCAAAATAGTTTATTTTATCTAACTTATTTACATAATTTTAATAAAACATCATCATTTTATTACTATAAACACAGTGAATATACTGTTTGTTCAATTTTCGCAATAAAAAAAGAGTTATCATTTTGATAACTCTTTTTTAGAATAAACTGGCAATCCATCTCCATGCTCTCCCGAAAATGTTAGGTTTATCTCCATCATGATTAGCAATTAAATCAATGCGGTTGGATACACCCTTCATATATTTCACATTAGAAACTTTTGCAGTGGCAATTTTATCGCCCTTATCGAATCCGGCATCAACGCTTGATCCATCAGCATATTTACCAGTTGACTTAATATCTTTAATATTTAATTTTTGTTTCTTAGTTAACCAAACACCTTGCGTAGTTGAAACGGCTAAATCAACTGAGTCGTCCTTACCGTTTTCAACATTAATCTTACCGGTACTTCTACCGTTAGTGGCGTCCTTAACGGTTTGACCATGAGATAGCTTAACGTAGTGATACTTAGCATAGACGTACTTCATAAGCTTTCTGGTCTGAATGAAACGAGCTGGATCGTATTGTCCAGCGTTAGGAACTCCCATCACAACGGTGATGATACGATGACCGTTCTTAACCGCAGTACCTGTAAAGCAGGCCTTAGCGGTATCAGATGTTCCAGTCTTTAGACCATCAACCTTGATGTCAGGTAGCTCTTGGCTTCTCTCCTTAATCATCCAGTTCCAATTTAGCATCGTTTGTCCGTCAAACTTGGTGGTATTAGCTGAAGTTGTCTTTAAAATATCTGGGTAGTATTTCAAAATCTTCATTGCTAATAGCGCCATATCACGAGCTGATAGTTTGTTTTCTGCATCAGCTGAGACACCTTTAAAACCAAGCGAGCCAACTTCACCGTTGGTTAAACCACAGGCAGTATAAATCTTGGCATCGGTAATCCCAATCTTCTTAGCTTCCTTACGCATTAGTAAGGCAAACTTTTGTGTACTACCCGCGACACCGTATCCCAATGCCATGGTTGCGGCATTTTCTGAATAGATGGCGGTTTGGTAAAGTTGTCTGATTGTGTATGAATGACCCAAACGTAGTTTTACGTTGGCGTAGTTACGATTAACACTTAAATTATGGAGTGCCTTATTAATCTTTACTTTGTCATCCCAATGAATCTTACCTTCTTTAATGTACTTCAAAGTAACATATAAAGTTAGCAGCTTACTCATTGAAGCTGTTGGTAGTGATTCATTAATATTTTTAGCATACAACACTTGGCCAGTTTGGTAATCAATCGCAATTGCAGACTTAGCAGTCAGTGTTAGTGGTTGATTATTACTTAATAATTTATCGACCTGTTGGCCTAATTCCTTACTGCGTTCAATCGCAACAGCCTTTGAGGTGTTGGAATCAGCAGTAGTTGTAGTAGTGGCCTTGGTAGCCTTAGTTGTTTGAGCACTTGCTGTTAAAGGCATTGTAATGAATATAACTAATGCAATTAAAGCAATACTAAGCTTGGGAACAAGCTTACTTTGCATTATCGATAACCTCCTGTTGCCCTTCCTCATGTTTATTAGGTGTTAACTTATCACCATGTTTGATTGGTAGATGGAGAGTAAACGTTGTTAATTCATCATTAGATGCCACTGAACAGTAACCACCATGGATATTCACCACTTCGTATACGATTGCTAATCCAAGACCGGTTCCTCCAGTTGACTTGTTACGTGAGTTTTCGACACGATAAAAACGATCAAAAACGTGTTTAATTGATTCTTCAGGAATCTTTTCACCATCGTTAGAAACCTTGATTTCTAATTCCTTTTCATTGACACGGAAACCTTCAACATAAATGTTGTGACCGTCATGACCGTACTTCAATGCGTTATTGATTAGATTATTAATAGCTCGAGCCAAGTCGGTTGGGCTACCATCGATCACTAACTTATCGAAGTTGGTCTTACTATGCATTTGCATATCCTTTTCGGCCATTTCTAAATCAAATCCAGCAGCGATTTGATCAATCATTGCCTTCATTTCAATCTTTCTAGTGTTTAGCTTACTGTAATCTTTATCAGTAATTTTTGTGTATTCAAATAAATCATCAGCTAAAGTCTTCATTTGTCTTGCCTTTGAATAGGCAATATGAACATACTTAGCCAAATCTTCTTCACTTGTGTATTGTTTGTTTTCAATCAAACCTAAGTAACCAATGATGGAAGTCAAAGGTGTTCTGATATCATGAGAAACGTTTGAGATTAACTCATCCTTTGATCTTTCAGTCTTTAGTTCTTCAGACATTGAGTGAATAACGTTATTAACTAATACATTAATACTTTCAACGATTCGTTGATCATCACCGATTAGCTTATATGGGATTGTGTAATCGAAATTACCATCCGCAATATAGTGCAAATCGTTAATAATATGTTGCTCTTGAATACGTTTATAATGCATGAACAAACGAATATACAACACAAACATATCCAATGCGGCAATCATAACTACAAATCCATTGCTCCAACTCCATAGTTGGATATGATTTCCTGCAATTAAAGAGTTACCAAAGCGGATTAACTGGTTACGCCAATCCGGATGGGTTGTGTAATACACCTCTGTTGCAAAGAAAACCAAGAAATTAACTAACAATATAAACAAACTAGTTAGAATAGCATCAGTAACTAATCCAATTCGTTCCTTATGTGTTAACTTAATTGATTTACTATTATTCTTCATTGATTCTGTATCCTACTCCCCAGACAGTTTCGATAATCTTCTTACCATCTGTAGCTTCCTCTAACTTATCGCGCAAGTGACTTACGTGAACCATAACGGTCTTAGCAGAAATAATACTTTCTTGACGCCATACTCGTTCAAAGATTTCATTGGCAGAGTATACACGACCAGGATGACTTGCTAATAAGTATAAAATACCAAATTCAATTGCAGTTAATTGAATGGACTTGCCATCACTAGTCTTAACTTCGTGTGATTCACGGTTAATAGTCAAAGTAGCGACGTTTAGTACTTCAGGTTCCCCGACGACAACCTTGTCAGTGTATCTTCTTAAAATTGAGTGCATTCGAGCCATTACTTCAAGTGGATTAAATGGTTTTGTTATGTAGTCATCAGCACCACCAACAAGTCCCTCAATCTTATCGATGTCTTCTGTCTTGGCAGATAGAATCATGATTGGTAAACTAATTTCTCTTCTTACTCGTTTTAATACTTCAAAACCAGACATTTTTGGCATCATAATGTCTAGAATCATAAGTCCAATATCACTATTTTTTCTTAATTCAGTTAGGGCGGCTTCCCCGTCATTTACAATGACTGTTTCGTATCCTTCGTTTCGTATGTAAATCTTTAATAATTCAGCAATTTCTTGATCATCGTCTACTACTAGAACTTTCATTGAGACGCCTTCTTTCTTTTCGTTTATATAGTCTAATATTAACACAATATAAAGATTTGTTATATAAATGTAAATAAAAAAGACGCTAAAAATTAGCATCTTTTAATATTTTTAACATTTTATTTATAATTTGGTGCATCCTTTGTAATTTGGACATCATGAGGATGTGATTCAATTAGCCCTGCACTAGTGATTTGGACGAATTGAGCGTCATCGTTCATTGCTTGAATATCCTTTGATCCAGTGTATCCCATGGCTGCTCTTAGACCACCAACCATTTGGAATACAACGTCTTTAGCTGAACCCTTGTATTCAACACGAGCTTCGATACCTTCTGGAACTAGCTTGTTTGCTTCGTTTACTTCACCTTGGAAGTAACGGTCAGCTGAACCATGTTGCATGGCTCCAACACTTCCCATTCCACGGTATGCTTTATACTTAATTCCATTTTCTTCGAAGATTTCACCAGGAGCTTCGTCAGTTCCTGATAACATACTTCCAAGCATTACAGCGTTACCACCGGCAGCGATTGCTTTAGCAGCATCACCAGAGTACTTGATACCACCATCGGCGATGATTGGCTTGCCCCATTTTCTAGCAACTTCAGCTGCATCGTATACAGCAGTTAGTTGAGGAACACCAACACCGGCGATAATTCTAGTGGTACAAATTGAACCAGGGCCAATACCAACTTTAACTACGTCAACACCGGCTTCGAATAAATCGTTAGTTGCTTGTCCTGTAGCAACGTTACCAGCGATGATAGTCTTTTCAGCATACTTGGCTTTGATTTCTTTTACTTTTCTGATAACTCCTGCAGAGTGACCATGAGCTGTATCAATAATAATAGCGTCAGCACCAGCGGCAAACAAAGCTTCCACACGCTTGAATGTATCTGATGTAACACCAACAGCGGCGGCACATAATAAATGGTTATTAGCATCAACTGCTGCGTTAGGGGTTTTGTCGGTCTTTTCTACTGCTTTGACCTTCTTAACTTCTGCGGCTTGATCATCGATAATCATGTTCTTGTGAATTACACCTAATCCACCAACTTCAGCCATGGCAATCGCCATATCTGAGGTTGTAACAGTATCCATACTTGCACTTAAAAATGGTACGTTGAGCTTAACATCATCTGATAAACGAACTGAAGTATCCACATCATTAGGTAAAACGTGACTTTCTGCTGGAATAAGCAATACGTCATCAAATGTTAATCCCTTTTTGGCAAACTTTGTGTTCCAATTATCCATAATCATAAAACCCCTATCTATTTATTTTTTAATGTCTAATATACAAAAAATGCCAGAGAAAATCAAATTTAATTTTCACTGACATTTATTTTTATCTTCGATTTGGTGTTCTAGGTGTCATCACATTAACTGTAATTTCGTAGTTTTTGTGAATCCAGAACGCTGCGAATGCTGAGATTGCAGCTAAAATAAAGTTAACAATTGGTGATACGGCAATGTTAATTCCTGCTTGTGGAATTGAAACAATTACCATGAACGCACCAATCCACACAATTACTGATAGGATTAGTAAACCAAAGCGCACTAGTCCACTGTATTTGTGCTTAACGTTTCCGTCCAATAATCTAGTCATAATTGGCATAAAGATACCAAATACTAGAGAAATCAATACAAGTGATAAGATTCCGACTGATTGTTTGTCCTTAGCGTTAGTTTGAATCATCAAAGTGATTCCGTATAGCAAGTTAAAGATAACGAAGAAGAACAATGCATTAAAGATTGCATTAGGCGCAAAGTTATCCATCATTGAAATCTTTTTCTTTGGTGGGTTCATAATGAAGTTGATACGTTCTTCAACAGTACCGTATAAATTACGCGCAGTTGCACCGTGTTTTTGTTCAACTAGCAATTCATCCTTCATTTGGTTAACAATTTCGACCTTACGTTCGTCTGATAACTTGGTCTTCTTTAACTCTTTGTTAAATCTAAACATGTAATCTGAATTACGTTTAGTCAAACCAATCCCATCAAATTGTTGACGAGTCTTTTGTTCTGCTTCATGTCTGTTTTGTTGTACATGAGCATTTCTCTTTTCAGTCATTGATGTCGTCCTTTCCGATTAAACGTTGAATCTGAAGTTTACAATGTCACCGTCTTGCATAACATAATCTTTACCTTCAACACGTAGCTTACCAGCTTCCTTAACGGCTTGTTCGCTACCTAGTTTGTCTAGGTCGTCAAAGGCCATAACTTCAGCTCTGATGAAACCACGTTCGAAGTCTGAGTGAATAATTCCGGCAGCTTGAGGAGCCTTGGTACCCTTTAGGTAAGTCCAAGCCTTAGTTTCCTTACCACCAGCAGTGAAGAATGTTTCTAAACCTAATAGGTTGTATGAAGCACGAATTAGCTTGTTTAGACCTGGTTCAGTAACACCTTCGGCTTCTAAGAAAGTCGCCTTGTCTTCGTCATCTAATTCAGCAATTTCTTCTTCAGTTTCCGCAGCAATACCGATTGCTTGAGCATTTTCCTTAGCAGCATATTCCTTAACTAGTTGGAAGTACTTTGAGCCTTCTGGATCAGCCATGTCATCTTCTGAGATGTTAGCAACGTATAGCACTGGTTTTGAAGTTAATAGGAATAATCCCTTAACAATCTTTTGTTCATCTTCATCAAAGTCGATTGAACGCACTGGTTTACCAGCTTCTAGGACTGGCTTAATCTTTTCTAGGACAGCTAATTCAGCAAGGGCATCTTCATCCTTACCCTTAGCAGCCTTTTGAACACGACCTAAACGCTTAGTAACTGCATCTAAATCAGAGATACCTAGTTCCAAGTTGATTGTTTCGATATCAGCGATTGGATCAACTTTACCAGTAACGTGGGTAATGTTGTCATCGTCAAAAGAACGAACAACGTGAACGATAGCGTCCACTTGTCTGATGTTTTCTAGGAACTTGTTACCAAGACCTTCACCCTTACTTGCACCCTTAACGATACCGGCAATATCGGTAAATTCGAAGGTAGTAGGTACAATCTTCTTAGCTGGAATTAGTTCTTGAATTCGATCAAGTCTGTCATCTGGTACTTCCACCATCCCTACGTTTGGGTCGATTGTGGCAAATGGGTAGTTAGCCATTTCCGCACCAGCTTTAGTAATCGCATTAAATAATGTAGATTTACCAACGTTTGGTAAACCAACAATTCCTGCTGTTAATGACATATTAATAATTCACTCTTTTCTTTAGATTTAATCTTCTTGTGTACTTTGAATTACTTTTTTCATTTTCTTTTCGAATTCGCGACGTGGAAGCATAACCACATGGCCGCACTTTTGACATTCAATCTTAATGTCTGCACCCATTCGAATAATCTTCCAACTATTCTCTCCACATGGGTGGGCTTTCTTCATCATGACAACATCATTTAATGAATACATATTGAGCACTCCTTTTAGTCTAAGTTAATATCTAAAATTTGCAAAATGCGGTTTAAATCATCATCTGATGCGTAACTGATTTCAATCTTACCTGTACCCTTCTTAGAACGGTTATTTGAGATTGAAACAGATGTTTGGAATTTGTCTTGTAGTTCATTTTCAGAAGCACGCAAGAATGGTGACTTCTTAGTTGAACGACGTGGCTTCTTTTTCTTCTTAGGTGATGAACTTAGGTTTTCAATTTCCTTTTCAAGTTGGCGAACAGTCATAGTTTGTTCGTATGCCTTCTTAGCTAATTTGATTAGTTCATCCTTCTTCTTAACAGATAGTAATGTTCTTGCTTGTCCCATTGAAAGTTGGTTCTTAGTTAGCATGTCCTTTACTTCAGTTGGTAGACCTAATAGACGTAAGTAGTTAGCAATGTATGGACGTGATTTACCTAAACGTTTTGATACTTCAGCTTGTGTAATGTCTAACTTAGTCATCAAGGTGTTGTAAGCTTCTGCTTCTTCGATTGGATTTAAATCCTCTCTTTGAAGGTTTTCCATCACTGCGATTTCCATCATTTGTTCATCAGAAGCATCGCGAACAATCGCTGGAATCTTTTCCTTACCTGCCATACGTGAGGCACGGTAACGTCTTTCACCAGCAAGAATTTCGTATTCGTCCTTGCTGCCGCTAGTCTTTCTTACAATGATTGGTTGGAATACCCCAGATTTTTCAATCGAACGGGTTAAATCTTTAAGTGCATTTGTATCGAAATGCGTTCTTGGTTGGAAAGGATTTGGAGATAACTTGGTTAGCTCTAATTCCAATACGTCTTCTGAGTTGGCGTCGATATCATTATCAGCAAACAATGCTTGAATGCCTCGACCTAGTCCTTTGTTATTCACCATGAGCAGCTAACACTTCCTTTGCAAATTGCATGTATAATTCTGAACCCTTTGAATTTGGATCATAATCAATGATTGGTAATCCGTAACTTGGGGCTTCTGATAAACGCACATTTCTAGTGATGATTGTGTCGTAAACCTTGTCACCAAAGTACTTACGAACTTCATCGTTAACTTGTTGACCTAACTTAGTTCGTGAGTCATACATGGTAAGTAGAACCCCTTCAACGTCTAGGTCTGGGTTAAAGTGCTTCTTAACTAATTGAACAGTGTTTAATAATTGACTTAGACCTTCTAGTGCATAGTATTCGGTTTGCACTGGAATTAAGATTGAATCACTGGCAGTAAATGCGTTCACAGTGATTAATCCTAATGAAGGTGGACAGTCAACTAGTACGTAATCGTATTGATCTGAGACTGATTTTAGGGCATTTAATAAACGTGTTTCTCTCGCCATTTGAGGAGTTAATTCAATGTCTGCCCCTGATAGTTGAATTGTTGCTGGTACAATGTCTAAACCTTCATGTTTTGAAGGAATAATGGCTTCTGAGATTGGTTCTTCATTAACCAAGATATCGTAAATATCTTTTTGGATGTCGGATTTTTGAATACCTACTCCTGAAGTTGCATTTCCTTGGGCATCAGCATCGATTAGTAATACCTTTTTACCCATTGTCGCAAGGTCTGCACCTAGGTTAACGGAAGTAGTAGTCTTACCAACTCCACCCTTTTGATTAGCTAATGATATAACGTGTCCCATTAAAACCCCTCCTCTAGTCTACTTATTACTTGAACCAATTGGTTTCTTGTTTGGTGTACCCGCTTTTCTTGGGTATTGTTTTGGTGTGTTCTTTACTTTTTCTAACACGACCATGTTACGTGGATCATTTGAGACCGGAAGATTGAATTCATCATCGGAAATCATCTTACCACCTAAAGTAGTAATCGCGCTTTTTCCGTCTGATAGTTCATCCTTAGCCTTTGATGCCTTTAGTGCAATCATTCGTCCGCCAACCTTAACTAGTGGCAAACAGAATTCTGCAAGCACACTCATTCGAGCAACTGCACGTGCGGTTGCGATATCAAATGATTCACGATATTGAGATTTTTTACCACCAAATTCTTCTGCTCGGGCATGGTGTAATTCAACATTGGTTAATCCTAATTTAGTAACTAGTTCGTCCAAGAAGTTGATTCGTTTGTTCAATGAATCAATGATGGTGACCCTTAAGTTAGGAAAAACAATTTTTAACGGAATGGATGGGAAACCAGCACCGGCTCCAACATCACATAGGGTTAATTCTTCGGTTCTCAAATCTTCTGCAAAGAATGCAGGAGTAATTGAATCAAAGAAATGCTTTAAATATACTTCATCCCTATCAACAATGGTTGTCAGATTAACGTGTTCGTTAGTGGATACTAACAACTCGTAGTAATCGGCAAATTGTTGCATTTGGTGGTCAGTCAATTCGATATTGTGTTTTGCTAATTGACTCTTGAATTCTTCTGGATTCATGCAAATCCTCCTATTGTGAAACATGATTGTTTCACATCTATCTATACTTTAACTGATATTAATCTTTTTTACAATCATGAAACATATACTTCTCCATTATAACCAAAATTAGACTAATTCGTCACTAGATTATCAAAAAAATACATATAAAAAGACGATCGTTCGATCGCCTTTTCTATAGCATTGCTGTCATTATCAAATTGATTAAAAACAACCCGCTTAAAATATAGTTAATTGTACTAATTGATTGAATTTGGCCGTTGAAGATTTTCACGATTGGATAAGCTACAAAACCAAACGCTAATCCAATTGAGATGCTCCCGGTCAATGGAATCAATACCACGATTAAAAACGCTGGGAACCATTCAGCAAAGTCATCCATGTTAATTGTCTTTAAGTTGGATAACATCAAAGCTCCTGTAATGATGATGACTGGGGCAATTGCTGCTTGTGGTACCAAGTCCAAAAAGCTAATGAAAAATGTTGAAAGTAAGAACATAATTCCAGCGGTAATTGACATGATTCCAGTTCTTGCCCCTAGTTGAAAACCAGCCACACTTTCGGCAGCTGATACGGTTGGACTAGTTCCTAAGATACTGGAGATGATTCCAGTAATCGAGACACTTCTAAATGTCTTCTTGAACTTTCTCATGTCCGGTAAGATGCCGGCATTTAATCCCATCGATTCGAACACCAAAATCATCGTCATTGAAAATGATGCCATGATAAACGGTGTCGTCCAGACGTTTTCAAAACTAAAGTCAAACAATGACTTGTGGTATTGCAAGATATCAATCAAGTGGGTGGTCTTAACCCCACTATCATGAATGTGGAAGATGATGCCGACAATTGTAGTAATCACAATTCCAATGAAGAAATTTCCCTTCACGTCATTAATGTATAGAACAATTGTTAGAATCCAACCAAAAATAGCTAGTAGCAACGATGGGTTCTTAAATGATCCAATCGTTAATAATGAATTCTTCCCTTGTTGAATCAAACCGGCCTTTTGCAGACCAATCTCAACTAAAAATAAACCAATGCCGGCGGTAATCGCTGACTTCAATGAATCAGGAATCCCACCCTGTAAGATGTCCGTAAATCGGCTAAATGCAATTAATGCAAATGCAATCGTCGATACCAATGAAACGGTCAATGCTTCTTGGTATGACAATCCCATGTTCAACACCATCGTGTAGGTGAAAAATGCATTGACACCCATCCCTGGCGTAATCACTACCGGGGAGTTCGCGTAGAATCCCATAATAAAACAACCGATAACAGAACTAATAATTGTCGCAAAGACGGTCTGGTGAACATCCATCCCCGCATCAGCTAATATCATTGGGTTAACCACCAAAATATAAGAGATTGCGAAGAATCCGGTGATGCCACCTAAGACCTCTGTCTTAAAAATTTCTTTGTCCCTTAAAACGTCTAAAAGAGACAGCGAGGCTGTCTCTTTTTTTGACGTTTTGTTCAACTTATTACTCATTAAACAAAATCCTTAATCTATATATATATATTATATTTCTATTTTACCATACAAATAGACCAACGATTCCTGCAGATAGTAGTGAAACTAAAATTCCTGATAGAATCATGTAACCTACACTCTTTGAAATAGCGTTGTTTACTTCACGGTTAACGATACCCTTGAATGCACCGATGATCATTCCTACTGTAGAAAGGTTAGCAAATGAAGTTAGGAAGACAGTTAATTGTGCACGGTAGTGAGGAGCGTATGAACCGATGTGTGATGATACTTTACCCATAACAACAAATTCGTTAGTTACCAGCTTAGTACCCATGTTTTGTGCAAAATCAAAAGCAGTATGCACGTCTGAACCCATTAACCAAGCGAATGGGAACATGATGATTCCTAAGATGTGTTCTAGGGATAAACTAGGATTGATTGCACCTAAGATCTTATCGATTAATGCAGCTAAAGCAACGAATGCGATAACGTTTGCAGTAATGATTAAGATTAATTTACCAGCACCTAGGATTGAGTCACCCAAGAATGAGAAGAATGGTTCTTTCTTAGCTTCTTCTGCGTTTTCAGGATGTTCACCAACGGCAACTTCAGCAGTTTGTGAAGAACTACCTAGCTTAGCGATAGTATCTTCTTCTGGGCTAACTGAAGTTGGCATTAAAATACTAGTTACAATAACAGCATTTAAGATGTTCAATGGAACGGCAGTCAATACGTATTGACCTGGAACCATTTGAGTGTATGCGCCAAGAATTGAGGCAGTAACACATGACATTGACATCATGGCAATGACAACATTTCTTACTGCTGAGATTTGTTTTAATTGTAGAGTTGAAACAGCAAGTGCTTCAGTGTTACCTAAAAACATCATTTCAACAGCGAAGAATGATTCAAACTTAGGTTGGCCAGTTATGTATGCCAAACCTTTACCTACCCATTTGATGATCCAAGGTAGGATTCCAATGTAAGTTAAGATATCAAACACTGGAACGATTAATAAAATTGGTAGAAGTGCTGAAGTTACAAAGTCCATTGACTTAACGTGAACCCAACTAGGTAGAGCAAAAGCGATACCTTGGTAGGCCACTTCAACTAATGCTGAGAAACCATTGGCAGCGGCTTCAACAGCAGCACGACCCCATGAAAATTGTGTTAAACAGTAAGCGATTACTAGGTTTAACACTAAAACAGTAATTACTGAACGCCATTTAATTTCTTTCTTGTTCTTTGAAAAAATAAATGCAATCCCTAGGAAAACAATAATTCCTAAAATATTAACTAACAAATACATAAAAATTCTAATCCTTTCTCTGCGACAAAAAAATATAGTGACAAATAGCTTATTTTAGTTGCGCAACACCCCTTTCAATATTGCTTAATTACATAACTTCGTTGATAAAGTTCGGTTTAGTAATTTCCCCATCATCTAAATCGAAGAACGCAACGATTGCGTTAGCAACCGCACCTAATGAACGCTTAATTCCTAATGACTTACCTTCATCCTTATTTGGATTGAAGACAATTAGTGGTAAGTATTCACGCGTAATTCGATTGTCTCTGGTTGGATCAATGGCATATGAGGATGTGATCAGTAGTAAATCATTATCCCTTAGTCGTTCTAAGACCTTACCGATTGTTTCATCCAACACATTTAATTGCTTAGCATACCCAACACTGTCATCCATTCTGGCGAAGTGTCGTAGTTCTGGTAACTGGCAGTAAATTAACCCGCTCTTTTGGGTCCTCATTTTAGATGATAATTCAATAAAAGCTTTGCTATCATCAGGTACTTGGACCATAGAAATATCGTCCTGCTTTTCCCAGTAATAAGCAAAGCTTGAAATAATTGAAACACTATGTTGTTTTTCTGCCAACAAGTCCATTACAGAAGCTGTACGGACACCGGCAGTGTAGTCAAACATCTCACGAAATGAGGCACTACCCCTGTTGCTATCAACAGTGGTAACCATTTTCCCAAAGAAGCCACGAGGAGCGTCAACTTGTGGAATTGATTTAATCTCGTTGTCCCAGCGAACATTGCCAAGACCTAGGTTAATTAAATTAGAAACATTTAGCCCCTTATCAGCGATATGGCCTAATGTGTCGGCACCAATAGAGTCAAAACGATTAGCATCGGGAGCTTCGCCTAAACCAAGTGAAGCAATATCCAAAACAATCATTCTTTTGTGTGTCATTGTGTGCCCTCCTAATTTTATTTATTAACAAATGAGTATATCATAAATGGCAATTGTGTCAATAAAAAAAGGCGCGGATATCCGCGTCTTTTTTCGGCTTTTGTGCCCCTGCCAAGGACCTCCATTATACCAAAAAAAATTCCGAGTATATAAAATTAAATTTTTACTAAGTTTTTGATATTATATTAGTTAATATATACATATTCATCGGAGTTGATTAAATTGGATCTTACAAACAAAACAGTCGTGGCCTTAGGTGACTCAGTCACCCGCGGATTCGACGGAACCGTAAACCTACGCTACAACTATCCACGATACTTAGCCAAATACTATAATTGCCGTGTCTGCAACAACGGGATTAATGGTGCTACCATCTATGAAACACTAGAAAAAGAAATTGAAAAAATCAATGATAAGAAATACGACATCATCGTCTTGATGATTGGGACTAACGACTATGGTCATTTAGACGTTCCATTAGTCCGCATCATTTCCAAATTAACTAGATTGGTTCGCCAACTGATTAGTGAACACCACGAAGCAAAGATTTACGCCGTGCTGCCACTAACTCGTTTTGACGAAGATAAGAATGCTGCTGAAGTCGTTAGATATTCTAACTACACATTCAATGAACTACTAGATGGTTTGACTGAAGTCTATTCAGCATTCCAAATTCCGTTCATCGATTGGCGTGAATATCATTCAGAATTCATCACCGACTTTAACTACAAGGAAATGTACCAAGATCAACACGTCCACCCTAACGCCTATACTTATCGTAAACTTGCCTTTTACATAGGTGACTTAATCAAAAATAGTTAAGATTTTCTTAAATCGGCCGAAATAATTCGCCTAAGAGATCCTCTCGTGCTAGCTTGTTAAACGCAAAACACACGAGAGGATTTTTTTATGAATGAAACAAATTTAAAAAACGAAGCGATTGAAAGTAAGGATGGCACCACCTTTGTCGATGTAGATAAACTACCGATTAGTCTGGTCAACCACCGTTTTAATTTCAAACAAATCAACTGGCATAACCTATTGATGCTGGTGGATGTTTACGACCGCAGCAAACGTTATGCGACCATGGTAATTGAAAATGGTTTTAACTTTTACTTACTGAAATCATCGACCACAGCTTTAATCAATAAGAAGTTGCAAATGGAATGCATGTTGCATAAACACTTCAATCGAAGTATCTGTGAGGAACTGCATATCAAAAATAAGTTTCCAATTTTAACCACCGAGGCATCACTAATTCCATTGCCATCCAGTCATAAGACTCGGTCCTACTCCTGGTTTAACGCCAACCTATTGAGCTATTGCATCCCCTATTCCACTGATAAGTTCTCCTACCTGTACATGCATGGCAAAGAAACGCACCTCAAGATCAATGCCAGTGGCTACTATCTGCAAAACAAATTCAAAGACCTGATGATGATTCATAACTTCATTATCTACTACACCCAAAAGAGTATTAGTTGTATCAACTTCGTCAAACAGAGTCGTTTTAACAATCCAAATTTGTCCTGTGCTAACTCGATCTTATTCGACGACCAAATATACCACAACATCTATTTAAAGACCGCTAAGTACATGTATGAGGATTATTTAGCAAATAAAAAAGAGTAACCATTACTGGTTACTCTTTTTGTTTTTAAATCTTCTGACAATGACATATCCGAAGACGCCGACCCAACTAAGTGTGGTAACTAGGAAGATAACATCCATTCCTAATCCAGTACGATAGGATACTGTTAACACATTTTTACCTGGTTTGGCCTTAACGGTGACAGCACCAACCTGACTGATGCGGGCTGGCTTAATCTTCTTACCGTTTAGAACTAACTTAGTGGCTGAGTACTTAACGACGGTTACTCTGAAGCGTCTAGTCTTTGAGTGATGGTTATACCATGTGACGGTCAATGATCCATCCTTGTTCACCTTCTTGGTGTAACCACCCTTAATTTTGAAGTTGTGTTTAATCAACTGACGGTGGTTATTTAGGTATGGATGCACATTAGCATAATTATCCTCATTGACTGCCTCAGTGGTTGGTAAGTAATCAGGCGTTGTCTTTAGGATATCGTTGATAAAGTATGATTTATTCGTACTTTCTAAATCTTGTAAGTAAGTACGATTATTTCTCTTGTTGTAGCTAAAAGCATGGTTAACCGGGATTACAGAATCATTGTTTTGTTTCATCGCAATGGTTTGAGACACTCCTAGGTTAATTGCTTGGAAGTTTAATTCCATGTTTAATGCAAAAACAAAGAAGAGCATTGCATAAGTGAATGCGCGACTTGGGTAGTGCAATGGTTTTAACGTCAAGGCATGCTTGTCGTTAGTCAAAATCATCCCTAGTAATAAGAAGAATAGGATGAATGGAACCACTGCAAAACGCTTTGGAAATTGCACCAATGTGGTTAGCTTTGGAAATTCAACTTGTAAACGAGTCCAAGGAACGATATTCGTTGATAAAACCAAGAAAGCAAAACCAACTGAACCCAATGTTCTAACAACGTAGTTTAACTTCTTCCATCTCGTAATCACATAATAGATAACATACAAGAATATCAATAGTTCCATTGGCTTAACAACACTTTGGATTGATTCACCATGTAATGAAACAGTGAATAGTTGCATGCTAGTTTCGGGGAATGTTGGAATCAAGAAATTATGTCTAAAGATTGAAATCATAACTCCCCAAACGTTAAAGGTTAATGCAAGTGTTAACACAATTGCGATTAACCCATCCTTAATCATCTTCCACTTTTCCTTGGTTAGTACTAAAGAAACGATGATGATTGGAAGCGCAGCACCAAAGGCAATCAAACTGGAAACCACGTGGGTTTGAATTAGGACTGCCATTCCCACGGATACCCCTAGTACTGGAATCCTTAATTTTTGTAACATTAAAGTAATTCCAATGAAAAACAATGGCATTACCGCAGCTCCAACTCCGGTAAATTGTTGAGTGGTTACCCATAGAAACACTGATGATCCAACCATGTAAAGTGAACCCATCAAAATGGAGTAATCACGACTAACGCCGTTAACCTTACATAACCAATACATTGAAAATGCAGCGATTAACATCACTAGCATTGAACTTACAATTTCAAATACAATCCAGTTGTAACTTAGCAACAGGACAAAGCCACCAATGTAGGCCACTACCGGTCCATACAAGGCATTGACAATTCTTCCTGTTTGTAAGAAACCGTAGTTCATTTGGAAGTAATTATAACTTCCATTTCTGATTTGCTCAGCAGTGTCATAAAAGCGGTTAAAGTGAAAAATCGTATCGTAGCTCAAAATTAACGTATTATTTAAAATCAAACCGCTAAGAGCAATCAACCCCAATAATCCAAACACGAGCAGCGGGAAAAAGCGGCTTTCATGAACTTTTTTAGCCGCATTTCTCAGTTGTTCCAAAACTATCCCTCCAGTAATCGGAAATTATTCATTTCCTCTAAAGCAACAAAAGGCCCATTCGGCCTACTTGTTGCGTCTAATTTTTGTTAATGCAAAAATTCCAAACAAAATCCAACTAATCCATGTTAGTACCATCATCAAACGAGTAGTAAATGAAGTTACATACTTGATGTTTACTCTATTATTACCCTTCTTGGCTGAGACGATTATTGCTCCTAGTTTAGTTGTCTTCACATTCTTGACGGTTCCATTAACCGTTACTTGTGTTTGGGCATACTTAACCAATGGAACTTGAATTTCTTGTGCTTTCTTTAGTTTAAACTTAATACTTAGTGATCCATCTTTTCTTACAATGTGTTTGAAATGAACCTTCTTATCATGGTTTCTTGCAATGTAATCATTGTAATACAATCTGTACGGATCTAGATTACTGTATTCAATATGTCCCGTAATTTGTTTATAAGAAGGAACATAGTCAGGAGTCGCCTTAATAATATCTTCTAGCAAGTATGAAAGATTGTGGCTTTGGGTGTCCTTTTGAATTGTTCTATGGTGTTTTCTTACATAGTAATAAAGTGAGTTGTCGTTCTTATTATTTTTGTGACGCTTAGTATTTAGGTTCACATAGTTAATACTACGTTGGTGGATGGCATAAAAGTCCAATCCGGTACTACCAAGAATCAATAATAAGATTGTTGCTACGACAACATAGTTACTCTTATGAGTATTATTTCTAATTTCATAGGTTAAAATTCGACCGAAAGTTACTAATAGGCATACAAACGCAATTACCAAGAAACGTTTTGGAAATTGAAGTGTGTATGATAACTGTGGAATAAGATATTGAAGAACTCCCCATGGGAAGTGACTCCAAGCCATAAATAAGAAGCAAAATCCAGTTAGTGCAGTTGTCTTAGTTAAGATATCGACTTGTTTGAATCTTCTAATAACAAAGTATAATACAAAAACGAATAAAATAAACTCGGTCGGTTTCATAATGTTCACTAATGATTGAACATTAAAGTTATATCCATAGGTACGAACGTGGGTTACAGGGTAGACTGAAAGTAAATGGTTGGTTGATGAAATGTAGATTAAGTTGTACCAAACATTAATCGTTAAAACCATTGTAATCAACGCCGCATAAATTGTATGTAATAGCATACGCACACGTTGTTTTTTATCTACTGCGTTAATCATCCCTACAACAAAGAATGGAATAATGCCAAGTGAGGCAATCATTGCACTCATCAAGTGGGTTTCAATCAATAAACTCATTACGAATGCGAATCCGAAGAATGAGACGTCATTTTTTCTCACCATTTGGGTAGCATAAATCATGACAAATGGCACAAACATGGCCCCTACTCCGGTAAATTGTTGAGCAGTAACCCATTGCATTACCAATGAAGAGTACATGTAAATAAAGCCCATGAAAATAGCTGGGTACTTATCAACGTTGTTAACACGACATAGCTTGTACATTCCAAGAGCTGAAACAATTAACACAATTAAATCGGTTAAAATTTCGAACTTAAACCAGGTTCCAGCTAATAATAGTAGAAAACCACCTACATAGGCTGCGACTGGTCCATACAAGGTACTTAGCATTCTACCTGTACCTAAGAAACCATAATTAGTTTGGAAATAACTAATCTTATGGTTCTTTAATTGCATTGCGGCATCGTAGAAACGGTTAAAGTGAAATAGTGAATCTGATCCCAAGAATGTTTGCTTCTTAACTAGTGGAATCGCAACGACTAATAACGCTAAAACTAAAAAGATAATAAATGGTGTTAACCATTTTAAAAACTGCTTTAATTTTTCCATCATTAATTCTCCTCATTATTCAGCTACGCTAGTTCCATTTGCGTAGTTCAGTTTGAATCCCTCTTGAATATTTTTAATGTAAACATTAAACGAAATTGCGTTACTCCCAACCGATTGGGCACGCATAATCACACCAGACGCTAAGAGGTTGTTCTTCTTAAACACCGGTTTAATTTGATATCTAACGTAGTGATGGTGATTACTGCGTAGATAGTATGCAACCTTATTTTCAAACGTACTCATCGCAGGATCATTTAATGAACGCGTTCCTGTCATCAGATTACGTAAGTTATTATTTTGACCTGTAAACTGATAGCCGATTAGATGACTTCTATTATATAACCATGTTCCGCCATCTCTTTTGTTATGCCAACCCGTAGGATCAACATATAAAGGTTCTCTTTTAACCTTTGGCATCAATGAATAGTTTAACATTGCATTCGCAGTGGTTGAACGATTGAGCTTATCCAAGCTACCATATCTTGCCCATGCACCATGCTTTAGTGACATGTCGGACTTACTAAAGGCAGGATTATTACCATTTAGAATCACAATTTGATTGTTAGCAATCTTAGTCTTGCCACTATGACTAACTGCTTGTTTATGTATCTTTCTAGCCTTTTTGGCTGTTACCTTAGTAACGACAGTACGACTGGTGCTTTCGTCCTTGGCCAAAGTAAGACCACGTGACTGAGCCTGACTTAAGGTCACACGATAAACTTGGTGCGCCCGTTTTAAGCCCCAATCATTTCGATTATAGTAGTATCTTTTACCAGTTCTTGTAACATATACGTAGGTTTGTGCATTGACAGCTTGTCCAGAAACTGAAAAAAACATTAAAAGTACAGTTATCAATGACAAGAAAACTAAGAACTTTTTCAAATTTTATCACTCCGTTTTAATCTTATACATTAATAATAATAATACATATTAGTATAATATTCACTGAAAATTAAATAAAAGTAAAAAAGCCCCCCTTTTTGGGAAGCTTTTTTATCTCTTATTTGTAGTAAAGAGTAACTGTTGGGTTACTTGCATCAATTGCGGTTGTGTCTACACCTACGAATTGAAGTGAACCGGCACCACTAGTTGATAGCTTTGATTGATCAATGCTTAGTAAGTTACGGTTAGTTAAGATTGACTTAACGGCATCGGAATTAATACTTTGACCATTTAGTACTAGTTTTTGATTCAATAAGTCTTGACCAGCTTCGTTTAGAGTAGTTACTAAATCAGATGAAGGAGTCAAAAGTACACCAGTATCTTTTTGTTTGATGGCAATTGTTAAACGAGTTGCTGGAACCGCATTTAGGTTGATGATGGCAGTTCCACCATTAACGATTGGTCCATCAGTATTGATAGCATTAGAATCAGTAGTGATTTGGTAGTTACTTGGGATAAACTTAGCGATTGAATCAGGAGTTACGACAGGAGTGCCGTTTACTGATAGATCTGATAAGTTAACAATCTTTGTGCTTACAAAGTTACCATTGTATTTAAATACTAGGTTATAAGTACTTGGTGTTGGTGTTGTGGTAGTTGAGTTAGTTTGTGTTTGCTTGTTATCAGTTGGTGTCTTAGCAGAAGTCTTCTTGTTAGAAGTCTTCTTAGTATCCTTCTTAGCATTAGGAGCAGTAGTGCTACCGCTGTAAATCCAACCATTAACACTCTTCTTCTTGGTGTCTTGAACGTAGTAGTATAACCAACCACGGGTGTTGTATACGGCTGATTCAACAACGAAATCATCGTTGATATATGAAGCCTTCTTATGGCTAACTACACGCGCGTTGTAACGACTGAACTTAGGATAAGTCCATAGATTGTCTAGAATTTTAACGTTTACGTTGCTTGGGTTTGCACCGTATTTTAATGTTTTTGTAGCTGAAATTCCAGTGTTTTTAGTAATGCTATCTAGGTTGTATTGGAAGTCATTTCTACCAACGTAGATCCAACCACGGTACTTGCCACCTAAAGTGACAACGTGAGCGTAGTATAGACCGGTGTTAGTCTTAGCCATTCCATATACATAGAATACGTTTTCAGGTAGTTTCGATTTTGCTAAACGACGCATTGTTACTTTATCGGCAACAACCTTAGCATTACCCAGTTTACCGGGTTTGTTCATGATACTAACGACCCCGTTTGATTTAGCATATGCAGCATTTTCTGCGAAATGAACTTTGTAGTATGTGACAGTTACTTTAGTTTGTTTTTTTGTGTGCTTCCCTGTTTTTACCTTTTTGGCAACACGTTTAGTAGTGACGTGTTTCTTGGCATTAGCAGTGGTTGTGTTAACTGCTGCTAATGAACCTAATGCAAAAAGAGTTAGTCCAGCATAGACTGTCTTCTTTAAAAATGATTGCATTTTGATTCCTCCAATAATTTTATAATCTAGATTATAACACATTTTAACTTTTTAACTATTTCATTAATAAATTGTCGTGTTTTATTAAATAATTTTAAAATCAGTGCCATACTTTAGACATTTAATCCAAAAAATATTAAAGTAAGGTAAAAAGATTAGTGGAGGTATTGCCAATGACAGAAACATTTAGTTCGAACAATCCAAGTACACACCTTTTGGCACAACTTAGATTACGGAACTATTTTGCTAGTTATGTAAAGCAAATTATCGCTAAAAAATTCGGCGACGATGAGAAATACCCACAATTTGAACAACTTCTTAGTAAACAAAATAACTTCGAGGTTGTTAACTACCTACTAATCCTAACTGATAAATATCGTAATAATTCAGACCTATTAAACGTATTGATTGATATCATGCAAAGAGACTGATATCGTCTCCTTCGCTATTTGAGCTACGAACTCTTCTACTATCTTATATAGATATTTGAAGGGAGGGATTTATTTGCGTCAGTTATATAGAGGACTAAAATTGGATGCCAAGTTCGAGCAGGCCAATCAGCATCTCCGTCGCAAGCTACGTCAAAAAATCCAAAATAAGCTTATCAAATATGTCGGAGATAAACATTATTACCCCTGCAATAAGGCACTAGATAAAATCTACTGTGCCAATGATATGCACTACATGCTAGCAATCATTACCAGTTCACGGCCGAAGCCGCTGGAATATATTATCAAATGCGTAAATAACATGGATGCTCGCAGATATCATCGTTGGTCACAAGAAGCGTTTGGTTTTTGGTATCCATAATAAAAAAGACGCTATCATTTTGATAGCGTCTTTTATTCTATTCGAATTTATTTCGATAGTTTACATAATTTTTTTCAAATGGTTGTTACATATTTTGACAAAAACATATATAATCTAAAACAATAAGTTTTTTATTGTAGACGAGAGGATGATGTACATGATTTCTTTTTCATACCAAGCTTTTGTAACCGTAGTTAGCGAAGAGAGTTTTCACCACGCAGCTCAAAAGTTAGAAGTAACACCTTCTGCAATTTCTCATTCAATCGATAAACTAGAAAAACAACTTGGTTTCTCACTACTTATCCGTGATAGATCTGGAGTTAAGTTAACCGAAGATGGTAAGGATGTTCTTCCAATTATTCAAGATATCTTAAATAATGAAGAACGTCTTCAACAAGAAGCCAATAAAATCAAAGGACTAACTTCTGGAACAGTTAGACTAGGTGCTTTTAGTAGTGTCTGCATCAACTGGTTGCCAACGATTATACATAACTTTCATAGTCAATTTCCCAACGTCAAAGTTGAGCTGATTCAAAGTGACTTTAACGACATCACCCTCCAGGCGCGCCAAGGTAAAATCGACCTTGGTTTCACATGTCAGCCAATCAATGAAAGATTAGTAAAGGCCCTATTGGTAAAGGACAAGATTTACTGCATTACCCCTAAGGACTTCGTTCCAGCTAATGGTAAGTCAATTACCAAAAAGGATGTTGAAAACCAACACTTCATTCTACAAAAATCAGATTACGATGGTGATACCAAAGCAGTGTTAGATCAATACAACGTTGCTCCTAACTCAATTCAATTCAGTATCGATGACCAATCAATCATTGCAATGGTTGAATCAGGTCTTGGTATGGGAATTCTACCTAAGTTAGCGTTCCAAAGAATTAACGGTGACGTTTCACTATACCCATTTGATGATGATTTCTACCGTTCAATCTTTATGGTAATGAACTCAGTTCAAATGAAGACGCCTGCTGCACAAAAGATGGTGTCATGCATTCGTGAATTTATCGAATCAAATTATCCAGATGGATACCTAAAATAAAAAGCCGTGTTGCGTAATGCAACACGACTTTTTTTATTACTTAGCAGAATTGTCAGTCTTGATTCGTTTGTCGAATAAAACTTGATTTGTGGTATCAATGATTTTAGCTGCTACTGGTTCTTGGTATAAGCTACCGTCCTTGTCACGGAATAGGTTTAATTCTGATAGGCGTTGCATGGCTGGCATTACCTTATCAGCACTTAGATCACCTTCTACATAGTTAAAACCTAAGTTCTTGTTCTTACCGTTTTCGCTCTTAAATGTTAATTCTAGTTTTTTCATTAATTTGTCCTCCAATTAAAATTAGCCCAAGTAGTTACTTTCTTGTACTAGTGTTACTCCATCGACTTTACCACCGGTTAATTCGGCAACAATTGCGGTTAGTTGAGCCATTTGTTCAGGTGATACTTCTTGGATTGCGTTGGCAATGTTACGTTTTCTCATAACCTTGTCGCTTCCTAAAGTATTAACTGTAATCTTTGACTTGTTCCATTTCTTTTCCATTGTGATTTACCTCTTTTTCCAATTTTCATAAGTGATTAGCGCCAACCCTTACACTATTAATAACGTGCCGACCTAAAAAAGTGTTACCCCAATTTGTAAAATTCTTCTTGGACGCCCTTCTTCCATTGATAGACCGTCTTTCGACTAACGTGATACTTTCTGGCAATTTCGGTAACGGTCATCGATTCGTTATAGGCACAGCATAAAAACTTTCTTTGGTTAGTGGTACAGTGCAGCCAAAGTTGGTTCAACAAATCAATGCCGTCAATCTCATCATGTGGTGAAAAGCCATCACCATCTACTTCAGATTCGACATTAATAACGTGATCGTTGGTACGTTGCTGCTTTCTTAAAATATCTAGCAGGTGCCAATAGACCGCCTGAAATAGGTAGCCGCAAACCCGATCGTCATCTAGTTCGTCATTATATTGACTGTATTTTGTTGCCAGGTGGATAAAGCCCTCCTGCTTTAGGTCATCAAATTGTGGGTTATCAACTCTAATGTTTAATCGTTTTAACACTCCATAGACAATGCCAACATGGTTTTCTTTCATTAAGAAATCAAAACCGGCATCTAAATTATTCATCTTAATCAATCCTTTTGCGTATTGATCAAGGGCCCTTGAACGATTAAAAAAATAGCATCGATTCGCAAAAATAACACCGCGCTTTTTTGGCATAAAACTGCAAAATCTTACACTTTCAATATAAAAAATAGTAGAATGAAAATAATCAATCTAGGAGGTTGTGTCATGGAATGGAAAGTAAAAACATTTGATGAAATCACACGTGATGAACTATGGGCCATCTACTTTGCTCGTGTTCAAACCTTTGTGGTGGAACAAAAACGTCCTTACCAAGAAGTCGATGATGTCGACAAAAAAGCACTACATATCTGGGCTGAAGAAGATGGGCAACTACTAGCCTATGCCAGGGTCTTTCATGGGGAAGACCACACTTCATTTGGCAGAGTACTTACCACCCCTGCCGCTCGTGGCAAAGGATTGGGCAAGCAATTAATTGAACGCGTATTAAAGGAAATCGACGAACACTTCGATCATCCAAGAGTTGAAATCGATTCACAAGATGATAAAGAAGGCTTTTATGCCAAGTTTGGTTTCAAATCAGTTGGTGATGTATACGAGTTCCACCAAACTCCACACATTAAAATGATTTTGAACAAATAAAAAAATGCATGCAGATAATTTTTATCTACATGCATTTTTTAGTGCATAAATTCCTTAATTTTATTCATATCGATTACGCTAGATTCTTCTAGCTTCTTCAAGTTAAACTCAACCGGATTCAAATGGACCCTCGGATCGTTAACCATAAATTCGAATCCCAGTTGGAAATCCTTTTTTGAGATATCGTTGTGGGAAATGTCATCGTGTTCGTGTTTGGCAATCGAGAAGGCCTCGGCAATGATACGGTTCAATTGTTCGTCATCACTGCTACGTTTGATTGAAATTGTAACGATATAGTCGTTGGAAATCGGACGCCACCTCGTTAATCCTTCCCTAAACAAATCCAAGTTCACACTGTGAGCCAACTCCTCACCATGTAGTGTCATATAGATGCGGTTTAACTTAATAAAGCCACTAGTGTTTAACTTTTCATCCAAGAAGTAGATGAAGACTCCCTGACCATTAACGGATGAACGATCGACTCTGATTCTCATTGGGGGCTGGCGGCGATTCAAATACAACGCAATGTATGCGGTGATAAATGTTCCAATCGCACTTGCTAGCTCGAAGATGTCGTTCCAACTTAGTGGTTCTAAATGCATTCAAGCATCCCCTTTCCTTCATGAATTTAGCGCCTAAAAATCATTTAGATTAATTAATCAAATCATAACATTTTTATTTATGATTGTATTGATTAAGAAATCCTTTGTATTATAATTATCAAAAATAAGTCAACGAGGAGCAAGTTTAATGAATAACCAAGCATTCAAAAAGAGCATTCTAATTTACGGTGGCGTAATTTTGGTCCTTTTCACATTCTTTAACACTTACATATTTCCAATCCTATTAGACGAAAGAATATCATTTAACCTAGCGTCTCTTTACCACGGTCTACTACCAATCGTTATGTTCTTTCTCTACTACACCATCGCTTCACTGTTTACAAATAAAATCGTGACCATCATTGTCTACACTTTTTATTTACTATCCGCATCTACTCATTTAGCTTCAACAATTCTAGGAGTATTAGCTGGACTATACTGGTCCGCTTCTCTTAACCTATTAGTCGGCTTGCTATATATCTGGTTAGCATTTGAATTCACAATGATAGTCAACAATATCGTTAATCACATTGATCGAAACAATTATTTCCAATCATGGTTATCGGGAATTTCCAAATTCTTCTTTACCAACAAACCACTAATCATCGGTATCATCATCTTCTACGTAATTAATATTCTTACTAATAATCCATAATAAAAAAGCAGCCACATTGTGTGGTTGCTTTTTTTATTAATCGATTGGTGTGGTTGACTTCAATACTTCGGATCTCCAAAGTACGACTAGATAACCGTAACCACTGCTATCGAATGATAGACTTTCGAATTCACGGTTGGTACCAAAGGTAGTGTAGTGAACATCTTGTGGTTGGATGTTGTCATTTCTGACTTCATCTACCGGAATGGAAATAATCATATCGTTTGATAGTAGGTATAGACGATTGTTGTTGCGATTGTAGGTGACCTGTTGGTTAAAGCTTCCTGGCCACTTGATTAATCCTTTGACCGGAGTGAATTGAATACCATTTCCGTTCATTGTTCCATGGAATAATGTGTAGGTACCCTTCATCTTCTTAGGACCACCACGAACACCAAAGTATGCATTACCATCGTTATCGAATGTCAAAGTATGGACAGCGTAGTAATGACCCTTGTTGTTTAGTTTGAAACGGTAAACGTGAACTGGGTTCATGGTTTCTGCATCCATTTCAGTTACTTGGTTGTAGAAGTCGTCTCCAACGACCCCTAACTTATCATCTTGGGCCAAGTAAACGTGGTTGTTACTTGGGTTGTATGACAATGTTTGACCGTGACCAATATTGGTAACTGGACTGATTGTTAGTAGTTTGGATAAGTCAAAGTACTTGCTAAACAAGTCATTACGTTGACTAATGCTATCAATTTCACGGTTGTTATGATCAATCTTGGCGTTGAAAGCATCAATCTCCTTATTATCTTTATCGATTAATTTCCCTTGAGCTTGCTTAACACTGTTGTAAGTCTTAAATGCCTTTGGCGTAAGCTTTTGCATATTATTCTTTTGCGCATTTAACTTCTTGTATGCATTGTTAAGTTTAGTATTTTGCTTGTTAAGTTTAGTAATCGATTTGTTAATTTTAGCAATTTGCTTCTTAAGCTTTTTAATTATCTTAGCTTTTGTATGTCTCTTTTTTAAAGCCTTTTTTAGACTCTTATTTAGTTTCTTTGCTGCCTTACGGTTAACCTTAATTGCCTTACGATTAGATTTAACCGTCTTACGATTAGCCTTGACTGTTTTAGTTAACTGGTTCTTAGCTAGTTTAGTTGCGTTGTTAAAGGTCTGTTGATTATTCTTGATATTCAAGTTAGCAGCAGCAATTTCATTTTTCATGTCGGTAATCTTTTGTTGAATATTATCGTTATCTTTTCTGTAGCCATCAGTATCAACGATGAAGTCAGACAAATTCTTACTGTGGTCGCTGCCGTAAACAGAGTTTCTGTTAAAGAAGTTAAAGACCTTGGCTAAGATGTTTTGTTGGGTACTATCATCAATCCCTAGCTTATCTAAGGAATCTAGGCCAATCTTTACAATTGCACCCTTGTTAGTGTTGGTTCCGGCAGATTCTACAAAGTAGATACTGTTGTTAGCAATGATTCCACCTTGGTAGTTTCCGTGTTCTTCTGGACTAACGTGGAATCCTTCAGGTAGGAACCACTTAGTCTTAAAGGTTGTTGAACCGGTGTTAATTGAATCAATGGATGCGTAATTACTTGGCACATCCATGTCACGAACACGGGTGTAGTTACCCCATGTTGGCGTAATATTAGGTAGCTTGGTGTCGATAATATGGTATTTAGTGTTGTTATCAACATAAGCATTATCGCTGGTGGTAGTTGCAATTCCATCGGTGTTGATAGAATCACTGATGGTCTTGTTATCGTTGAACTGATCACCAGACTTTTGTGTCCCCTCGTTTGGCTTTGTTGCATCACCATCGATAGCTTCTGGATCCTTATCATCGATGATGTTGGAACTACTATTGGCATCTGCGGATACCTTAATTCCAAAGTCAATTGAAGGTAACGAAACTAACATTGCAATGATTGTCAAAAGTAAGAACAGATTTCTTAGCTTTTTCATGTCAAAAGTCGCCCCTCTCAAATTTAATTACTGTATCTATTTAAACGCTTTGGACACCGTTTTGCAATAAAATAATCGCTAAATGATACACTGATAATTTAAAAACATTTTTAACATGATATAATGTAAATTAATATTGTATAAATGAAAAGGACGTTTTTAATGGCATACCAAAATCGCAATAATCGTTCCAACTATAACGACGTTGAAGTCGAAGTTGGCCAACAATTTAAAATGACCATCAAAAGAATGGGCATTAACGGTGAAGGAATTGGCTTTTACGAACACAAGCTTGTGTTTGTTACCGGTGCCTTTACCGATGAAAAAGTCGTCGCTGAAGTAACTAAGGTCTACCCTAATTACATCAAGGCAAAAGCCGTCAAGATTAACCGTGTATCCGAAGACCGTGTTGAACCTCGTGATAGTTATGCCGGCAGTGTTGGTGGATTCGAACTTGAATCACTATCATATCCCGCACAACTTCGTTTCAAACGTGATCTAATCAAACAAGCACTGGAAAAGTTCCAACCACAAGGTTACAAGAACTTCAAAATCCGTTCTACTATGGGAATGGAAGATCCATACGAATACCGTAATAAGGCTCAATTCCCAGTCCGTATGAAGGATGGCAAGGTCATCGCCGGACTATTCAAAGAAGGAACTCACGACTTAGTCGACCTTCCAGAATGTTCAGTTCAATACCCTGCTACCATGAAGGTAATGAGAAAGATTGTCGAATTCATCCAAGAACTAGAAATTCCTGTTTTTGACGAATCAAACAATTCTGGAATCGTAAAGACTGTCATCGTCCGTGCCGCATTAAACACCGACGACGTTCAAGTGGTCTTTGTTACCAACACTCCTAAGTTCGTTAAAAAAGGTTTCATGCTAAAGAAGATCATGATGGAATTACCAGAAGTAACTTCCGTTATGCAAAACATCAATCCTGGTGACTCCCCTCTTATCTGGGGTGACAAGACAGTGCACTTAGCTGGTAAGGATACCATCGTTGAAAAGATTAAGGGACTAAGCTTCGAACTTTCAGCTCGTGCTTTCCTACAATTGAATTCAATCATGCTTCCTCGTCTATACGAAGTTGCCATCTCAGCACTTGAACTTACCGGAAACGAAAAAATCGTTGATGCTTACTCCGGTGTTGGTACCATCGGTTTACCTTTAGCTAAACACGCTGAAGAAATTCGTGGAATGGATATTATTCCAGAAGCCGTTGAAGATGCTAACCACAATGCTATCATCAACAAGATTAGAAATGCATACTACGAAGTTGGTAAGGCTGAAGACCTCCTTCCAGAATGGTTAGAAGAAGGTTTCAAACCGGATGCCATCATCGTTGATCCACCACGTACTGGTCTAGACGATAAATTAATTGACGCTATTTTAAAGAGTGCGCCAGAAAAATTCGTATATGTATCATGTAACCCTTCAACCATGGCTGCTGATTTAGTCCAACTAACTCGTAAGTACAAGGTGGACTTCATTCAACCAATCGACATGATGCCACAAACACCACGTTGTGAAGCGGTCGTTAAATTTACTAGAAAATAATCGATAGAAAGTAGGTATTCAAATGGATAACTTCCCTAAACCACCAGATTTCAAGCAAAACTTCGTCTTCATGATTAAGCGCGATGATCGCATCAAGTTTGGTCGTTTTGGATTTTCAATTCTATCATTCTTGTTACATTGGATTCCTTCCATCTTGCGTTCTGACTACTACAACACTGCATGTATCGTCGGTGTTGATGCTTGTATCTACATGGCGACTCACATGTTCTTACAACTTGTACTAAACGTTGACCCAAGCAACGCCGCAAACATTACCTACTTTGTAGGTGCTGTTATCTGGGGATTGGGTTACAACACTATGTACATCAAACGCCTAGTGAACAAAGGATTCAAACCAATTGATGTTGATTCTCAAAATGTTTTAAAACAACATCGCATTGACTGTGAACTAACTGACATGAACCCTGATGAAATCAATCATCAAGGACCAACACTTTAAAAGAAAAGACTCAAGATAATATCTTGAGTCTTTTTATTTTAGATTTGTTATTAGTATTATTTGCTAATCTTTAAGTCTAAATCGTCACCAATGTGTTCGGTGTAATTAAAGCCAGCTTCTTTGAAGTATTTCTTTAATTCATCATTCACATTCTTTAGTGGACGGCGATCTTCTTTTTGTTGGAACGCCTTAATGTCGTAAGCGGAATTATCTGAGTCAACGTTGACGAAATTGTATTCCACATCCACTGTGTTTAGAATTTGTTGAATTAATTGTCTTTCTGTCATAATTATCCTCCCAATAATACTTCATTATTTATTGTAAAACTAATTTAGACTTTTGTTAAAAAATCATGTAAAAATCTTTCTTAAGATTTTCTTTACTCCAATTTAACTCTCACTGCGTTATAATAATTGTAACTACATAAAAAGGAGTATCCGATATGAATTTTTTCTTAAATTCTAGCTTTAATGCAAAAAACTCCGGGATTGAACACGCCCAGTTAAAACGCGCAAAACTATTCGAAAAATTCGGCGAAGACTACCGCCTAGTCTTTCGTGAATGGAACCCACTACTACACTTCCATTTAAACAATAACGGAATTGCGGATAAATATATCCTAAGCATTTTCGATTATTTCCAAAAAGCTACCGACGTACAAAAAAAGACAATCCGTCCAAAAGACATTAATTTTGGTGTCTCTAATCTAAGATACGAAGACGAAAAAGATCACAATCGAGTGATTGTCTACAGCAAGAACCAAATCGTCGCTCGTATCAACCTATTTGATAAGGAAGTTACCAACGATCAAATCGTTAAGTCTGTTGAACTATTCGATGGATTTGCCAACCTTTACCGTGTTGATTTCTACGACTACCGCGGTTTTCTATCAATGGCTCAATGGTATACTCCTGACAACAAGATTGCCACTGAAACTTGGTACACTCCTGAAGGTCGTCCAGCTATCGAAGACTACTTCAGATTAAACGCCCAAGGTAAAATGGAAAAATCTGGTTTTAAGACCATCGATGAAAACGACACTGTTCGTACTCACAACAACATTGTGGGATTACTTCAAGAATTCTTAGAAGAAGTCAACGTTGAATTCATGGACCAAGACCATCCAAACATCTACGTAATGGATCGTTCTGATTACTTCGAAGAAATCCTAGAAAACTTGAGTTCTCCTACCTACACCGTCTTGCATCTACATAACTCACATGCCGGTGACGCTCAAGAACCAGATACTTCAATCATGAACAACAACTACGAATACTCACTAACCGATGCTAACAGATACGACGCAATTGTTTCTGCTACTGAAAAACAAACTAAAGACGTTAAACGTCGTTTCGACCCAGCAGTTGATATGTTCACCATCCCCGTTGGTGTGATTAAAAACGAAGACCTACAAGGTCAACGCATTCCAATGAAGAATCGTAAGAAACACAGTATCGTCGTAACTGCCAGAGTCGCTCCTGAAAAACAAATCAACAAGATTATCGACGCTATGGGAATGGCCAAAAAGGAAGTCCCTGACATCAACATGGATGTCTACGGATATGTTGACCACTCCAACGACGATATCGCAATGAAGCGCATTAACGCCTCATTAGACGAATACGATTTAAAGGATGCTGTTCATCTACACAGCTACACCAATGACGTTACTGGAGTGCAAAGAAACGCCCAACTATACGCCCTAGCCTCTGTCATGGAAGGTTTCAACCTTGCTCTAATGGAAGCTCAAGCTCAAGGTGATGTTGGTGTAACCTTTGATACCAATTACGGTCCAAACGAATTAATCGTCGATAACGAAAATGGTTACGTCGTTGATTACGACGACACCAAGGCCCTATCCGATAGAATGGTCAAACTGTTTACAGACGACGAATTATTACAAAAGATGTCAGATCAAGCTTATGAATTATCAAACCGTTTCTCAGAAGACAGTGTTTGGGCAGATTGGAAACAACTAATCGATTCTGCTAAGAAGACTTGGCAAGACAAACTAAAGACATACCACTTCGACATCAAAAAGGGTCTAAGTGATATGGAACACACTGAGGAGGCATAATCATGAGCAAGAAATTTTTATTCGTGAATGAAAACATTTTTACATTCAATTCGGGAACTGAATTTTCAGCCATGAACCGAATCAAACTGTTTAAACAAAATAACGTTGATGCCAAGATTGTTACCAGAAATTACAACCCTTCGTTGCATCAAGAAATTCAAAAATACGGTATCGCAGATGACGATATCATTAACATGTACGACTACTTCCAAGGTGAAATGGGTCCTAAGAAGCACCATGAGTACCTAAGATACTCTAACCTAGTCGACAAGCATGAATACAAGATTAACGGTGTCGACAACAACAAGTCATACATTGAAAAATTAGGTCAACGCGTGGCCAAGGTTTCCATCTTCCCACTTACTGTTGGTGAAATTGGAAACGTCGATTACTACGATAACTTCGGTAATGTCTCCAGTCGAGACGTCTTTGACTACCGTGGTTTCAAATCAAAGACCATCTACATGCATCCAGATGGCAACATCGGACACGAACTAGTCTTAAACAAGGCTGGGGATCCGGTCATGGAAATCACCCACATGAACATTGGTGAACAACTAATGCCTACAATGTACAAGCTGTTAAACTACAAGGGTAAGACTCTTCGTTTCAACACCGAAGATGAACTATACACATTTTTCATAAACGAAATCTCAGATAAGGACACTGTCATTATCAATGACCGTCCTTCATTGACTGTTGCCGTGGGTGAAGTAAAAGCTACCAAGCATAAGTACCAAATCATGCATAACGAACATACCGAAGATCCATCACAAGCTGGTAATCCTAAGGCAAAGCTGTTCGACAATTTAACCCCACTATTTGATAAATACCAAAACACTTACGAGGGCGTCATCACCCCTACTGAAGCACAAAAGAAGGACTTAGAAAAACGCTATCCAAAGATGAACTTTTACAACATCTTTGATACTGCCATCTTTGAAATGCACAAGCCTACTTCAGACGTAACCAATCATGAAATCACCTACATGGGTCGTGTATTTAGAGACAAGAACGTTGCCGAATTAATCTCTATCATCCCTGCCGTTAAGCAAACCATCCCAGATGTCCACTTAACCATGATGGGATACTTCGAATCCGCTCAATTCAAGAATGAATTAGACGAAATCATCAAACAACTAGACGTTGCCGACAACGTTTCAATGATCGATTACAAGACCGGTCAAGATAAGCAAAACGTCTTAGAAAAGACCCGTGTCCTAGTCCAATCCTCCAAGGGTGAAGGATTAAGCATGGCACTTATCGAAGGTTTATCTTACGGAATTCCTGAAGTTGCCTACGACGTTAACTATGGTCCAAATGAAATTATCGACAACGATAAGAACGGAGCACTAGTTGAATCAGGTGACCTAGGTAAGTTTGCTAGCAAAGTCATCGATATCCTAGCTAACGATGAAAAGCACAAGCAACAAAGTGAACACTCCATTGAAAAAGCTGATAAGTTCAGTGCTGACAATGTCATGAAACAATGGAATCAATTATTTGAAATCATCTAAGCCAAATAAAAAAAGCCCCTATCTACTCGATAGGAGCTTCTTTATTATTCTTTGTTAACCCAGGTCTTGTTAGCAGTAATGTATCTACCTTTACCAATGTATAGTCTGGTGATGCCCTTGTAATGAACAACTTTTTCGACCTTTATTCTGCTGTTAGAACTAATCTTTCCAACGGCATGCTTCTTGGCAAAAACTGGACTGTTGTAAATAACAATTCCTTGGTGTCTAATTACGCGATAGTATCTGTCGTTGTTTTGTGGTTCAACGGCGTAATAACCATCTGTGTAATCGGAACTATCCACGAAGTGGCCATGGATCTTCAATTGTAAACGACCGTGTACATATCTGTATCCTGAGACCTTGCGAACAGAAGAATGTTTTCTATCTTCGCTTAGATTGTAAACATACTTAGGAACGTTATCGAAATCATTTCTTAGCGCAACGTACTTCTTGTTGGAAGTGACGTATTCACCATTACCTAGATATAGTCTAGTGATTCCATTGTATTCAACTACCTTTTCAACCTTGAATTCGGAACCATAGCGCATGAAACGTTTGCGTTCGTGCTTACCGAATTCTGTACTACCGTATACCCAAACACCCTTGTGAGCGGATACGATGTATTCGTTTGAAGGTTCGTTAGTTGAGTAGTACTTACTGTTGTTGGCCTTCACATCATTCAATTGAGCATTTAGTTGATCAATTTGTGCTTTGTATTGATTAATCAACGCTTCGTTACCTGCATTCTTATCATTTAATGACTTGGTTACTTCTGCCAATTGAGCTTGATATTGGGCATTCAATGAAGCAGCTTGGCTGCTTAGTTTTGATTCTTCATTATTCATGGCAGCAATAGACATTGCTTCTTGTTGCGCCTTGATAATGCTAATTGCATTTTCATACTTGTTGGCAATTGAATCTCTAATTACTTGAGCTTGTGAGTCAGCTTGACTAGCTGCAACGCTTTGTGCGCTACTCATTGCTTCTTGGTTGGCTTTAGCTTGAGAGCTTAATTCGGCATCTCTTTGTGCGTTCAATGAAGCAACTGCACTTGAGTATTCAGCTCTCTTTTCTGCCATCATACTGTCTGCTTGTGAGTTAGCTTGAGCGATTGCTGATTGCTTATCGCTTTCCACTTGTGAACTCAATGATGCCATTTGACTAGCAAATGTTGAGTTAGCTGCATTTGATGAAGCGTAGTATTGACTTTCCAATGATGCCTTTTGGGCGTTCATGTCATTGTCAGCAATGCTCTTGGCAACGCTGGCTGCACTTGATGCAGCACTGTCGATTGCTGATTGAGCCTTACTACGTTCATTTTCAACTAGGCTATCGTAGTGGCTCTTGATAGCTTGTTGAGCTGAGGCATTTGATTGAGCCAAACTATCTAGTTGAGCTTGTGCTGAACTGTTCATAGTGTTTCTCACATCTTCAATTGCTTGACTAGCAGCTGATGATTGAGATGAAGTTTGATCATTCAATGATTGCACTTGTTTTGCATATGAGTCAGCGTAGGAATCAGCGATTGACTTCGCAACGCTAGCAGCATGACTTGAAGCTGAGTTAATTGTTGAATCCATTACGGATTGAGCAACTGATGAAGCGGCTTCACTGTCTGCCTTAGCCTTTGAGTTAGCACTTGATAGTGCTAGTGAGTTCGCAATTGAAGTAGCTGTTGATTGTGAACTAGCTAGACTTTCGGCAGCTGATTTTGCTGCTGAAACTGCTGAACTACGAATTGAATCGGCATTATTTGAAGCGTAAACGCTGTCGTTGTATGCCTTTTGTTGGGCATCGCTCAATGCTTGTGAGTTGGCAGTATTCAATGAAGCAATGTTTGAGTTAGCAATGCTTTCTGCCAATGATTTGGCGGCTGAAATAGCATCTTGAGCACTGTTAGATGCTGCGATACTGTCAGCTACTGACTTAGCATTAGCTGAACTTAGCGCTTGTGAGTTGGCAGCATTGATTGAATCAATTGTTACTTGAGCTTGTGATGAAGTTAGACTCTTCGCAGCAGAAACGGCGTCAGCGATATCGCTTTCTGCCTTCTTTTGAGCTGCGATACTGTTAGCAGTTGATTGTTGTCTTGCTGAGCTCAATTCATCTTCATACTTAGCTTGTAGTGAAGCAATTTGTGATGCAGCGATACTTCTTTGTGCCTCACGAGCAGCATCGATAGCACTTTGGGCACTTTCTAGCGCAGCCAAGCTATCTTGTTGCGCCTTTTGTTGAGCGGCTGAGATAACAGCTTGGTTAGCACTGTTTAGTGAAGAAACCAAAGAGTTGGCTGAATCTTGTGCTGATTGTCTAGCTGAATCCAATGCTGAATTCTTAACGGATTCGGCACGGCTTGATGCAGCTGAACTGTCGTCAATTGCCTTTTGTTGAGCAGAACTCAATGCAATTGAGTTAGCAGCTGATTGACTGTTCAATGCTGCTGTAATTGATTGTTGAGCAGCAATACTAGCAGCACTTAGCTTGATGTTGTATAGACTATCAGCCATCAAACTATCTTGTTTAGCCTTGCTTTGGGCATCAACCAATGCTTGTGAGTTCTCAGCAGCGACCGCAATTGATTGTTGTTCTGCAATACTTCTAGCAACTGATTGAGCTGATGATACCGCACTTTCTCTTTCTGAAACAGCTGCTTGACTAGCTTCAGATAGGCTTTCTTGGTATTGATCAGCTTGTTCGTTTAGCATCTTTGCGTATGAGTCTTCAATTTGCTTAATTTGCGCATCGGTGACCAATTTGGCAGCTGATTGGGCTGAAGCGATTGCTTGACTCATCAATGAATCAGCATAGTTTGAAGCTGCAATACTGTCTGCTGCGGCCTTTGATTTGGCATCAGACAATGATTGTGAGTTAGCTGATGATTGGTTAGCAAAAACTGAGTTGGCTGAATCTTGCACAGATTTTTGAGCTGAAGCGATTGCTGAATCCATGATGGACTTAGCAAGTGATGATGCTTGTAAACTATCAGCATTAGCCTTTGAGATTGCTGCAGATAATGCTTGTGAGTTCGCAGTTGATGTTGCACTAGATTGTGCAGCAGCTACGGATTGGGCTTGGGCAATTGCATCGTCGACAGCCTTTTGAATAGCTGCTTGGGCTGATGATGCAGCGTTTTGACTATCAGTGGTTGCTTTGCTTCTAGCAGCATCCAAAGCTTGTGAGTTCGCAATTGAAGCAGCTGTTGATTGTTGCGCTGCTAAACTATTAGCGGCATCGACAGCTTTCTTAACTGCGTCTGCTTGCGCTGCTTCATATGATTGAGCCAGTTGATTTTGCTTAGTAGCATAAGAACTGTTCAATGAACTAATTGAGTTGGCATTAGCAGAAGATAAGCTGCTAGCGTAACTTTGAAGCGCACTGATGCTGGTTGCAGCATTTTGAGAATCTTGTGCGTACTTGGTATTTAGATCAGTTACTTCTTTTGCATATGAACTAGCAATACTGTCAGCCTTATCATTGGCTTCGGTAATCGCTAAACTATTCTTAAGTGCAGCAGCCAAACTGTCAGCCATCAAGCTAGTAATCTTGCTTGAGTAACTGTTCATTTGAGAGGTAGCACTATCAATCTTAGCTTGCGCTGCGGAAGAACTAGCTTGTGATTCCTTTTGTAGGGTACTGATGTAATCACTGTATGAGTTGGCAATTCTTTGTCTTTCAGCAATTGCTGAACTTCTAGCGTTATCAGCAGCAACACTTTGTTCATATGAGTTCTTTGATTGCTGTGCGGCAATTGAAGCAGCTGTTGAAGCGGCATCTGAAATTGCAGCTGAAGATTGTCTTGCGGCTTCTTCAGCAGCACTTTGTGCTAATGAGATGGTTGTATTGAAATCATTTTGCATGCTGCTTAGTTGTTGTTGGTACTTAGTTACCTCGTTAGAAGCAGTGTTCTTATCAGCTTCTAGACTGTTAATGACAGCTTCATATGAGGCAACAACTGATCCATAGGAACTAGCCGCAACAGAACTATCGTAAGTAGCTTGACTAGAAGCAGCTGAACTAGCTGAAGATAGACTGGTGATTGCTGATGAATTCAAACTATTTTGCGCGCTTGCACTTGATTCCAAGTTAGAAAGTGATTGGTTAGCCTTGCTAATTTCATTGCGCAATTCATTAATAATCTTGTCATAGTCAGTGTTCAAAGTATTAATTTGAGCTTGGTATGAATCATTTAGAACTTGTTGTGCTGATGATACGGCACTGTTCTTGTCATTTTCAGCATTTACTGAGGCAGCTGAAGAATCAGATTGTGACTTAGCAATCAAATCGTCGATTGCCTTGGAGTTGGCAATTGAAGTCGCAGTTGATTTAGCAGCTGCAATTGATTCAGCTTGGCTCTTAGCTTGTGATACAGCATCGTTCACAGTTGAGTTCATTAGTGAAACGGCAGCATTTGAATCATCAATTGCCTTTTGGTTCAATGAACTAATTGCTTTAGCGTTTGAATCGGCAATTGATTGAATTTGTTGAGCAGCTTGTTGAGATGCAATGTCTTGAGCTGACTTAACCGCACTGGAAATTGCTGCTTGCGCACTGTCGGCTGCACTTGATAGGTCTTGTTCTTTCTTCTTGTTTAAGTCATCAATAGCAACAGAGTTGGCACTACTTTGAGCAGAGAATTCTGTTGAAGCTTGACTAGATGCTTCACTTGATGCCTTTGAAACAGCGTCACTAATTGCAGTGGTAGCACTGCTTTGGGCTTGATTCAATTCATGACTCTTTTGAGCGTTGATGGCATCAATTGCCTTACTATTTTCAGCAGATAATGAAGCAATCTTTGAATCAGCATCATTTTGCGCTGATGAAATCGCTGAGGCAACAGCAGAATTCATGTCGTCTTGAGCCTTTTGAGCTGCGGCCTTTGAGTCAGCAATTGATTTGTTTGTTAGATCTTCAATTGCTTTAGCGTTAGCTGAAGATAGTTGTGTGGCTTCAATACTTGCTGAGTCTTGGGCTGACTTGATAGCACTTCTCATTGCGCTATTTGCTTGTTGTGAAGCGTTGTTTAGGTCGTCTTGGGCCTTGCTTTGTAAATCAACAATGGCTTGTGAGTTCGCTAAAGAAACGGCCTTTGAATCTGCATCAGCCTTTGCTTGAGCATCGCTTTGGGCTTGTTGAACAGCTTGAGCGATTGCTGATTGAGCACTATTAGATGCATTGATTGAATCTTGTTTTGCCTTTGATTGTAAGCTATCGATTGCGTTTTGGTTTTGTTGTGCAACTGATTGTGCAAGTAAGTTGGCTGAGTCTTGGGCTGACTTAACCGCACTGTTCATTGCTTCGGCAGCTGAATTTTGAGCTGATTGCATGCTGCTGTTGTATTGAGTTTGAAGATCGTTAATCTTTTGTGCATTAGCTAAAGAAACGGCTTTTGAATCTTCGGCAGCCTTGCTTTCAGCTAATGATTTAGCGTTATCAGCAGCTTGTGAAATTGCTGCATCCGCGCTGTTAGATGCGTTAATTGCATCTTGCTTAGCCTTTGATTGTAGATTATTGATCTCATCTTGATTTTGTTGAGCAACAGATTGAGCTAAAGAGTTAGCTGAATTTTGGGCTGACTTCACCGCACTACTCATTGCTGATTGTGCATCGTTAGATGCTTGCATTGAGTCTGATTGGTACTTAGCCTTCAATTGATCAACTGCTTGTGAGTTGGCAATTGATGTTGCTGTTGATTTAGCGTTAGCATCATCAATTGCAGATTGAACTGCTCTGTTGATTGCTGCGGTTGCACTGTCAGCAGCTGCCTTTGAATCTGCTTCACTCTTTTGTTGAAGTGCGGCAATTGCTGCGTTGTTAGCATCAGTAATTGATTTAACTAAACTATCGGCATTTTGCTTTGCAGTCACACTAGCAGCAGACAATGCGTCAGCAAGATTTTGTGCTGCTTGTTGTGATGCTGCCTTTGAATCGGCAGTGCTCTTGTTTAGTAAACTTTGGACTGCTGAAGAGTTGTCCGCACTTTGTTTAGCAAAAGTATCATTAGCTGAACTAGTAACACTTGTAATTGCGTTGTTTAGTGCAGTTTGGGCAGCTTGTGAAGCGGCAGTTGAAGCTGCAAGGTATTGCGCTTGTTGTGCTGAACTACTTTGAGCGTATTGTGCTTGTAGTGAAGCAATTGTGCTAGTCAATACACCTTGTGCTGATGCACTCATTGAATTAGCAGCTGATGTAGCAGCACTGTTGATTGCATTGTTGGCAGAATCGCTCAATGTTTGTAGCGCGGTTTGGTAACTGGTGTTCAAGCTGTTAGTCAAGCTTTGGTTTTGACTAGTTAATTGAGTCATTACACCGGCAGCTGATTGTTGAACACTGGCAACAGCACTTGATCTTAATGAATCGGCAAGTGTTTTAGCAGCTTGTGAATCAGCGATGGATTTTTGAGCCAATCCGTTTAGCATTTGTTGAATTTGCGCGTTAATGTCGTTAATCTTTTGACGGTTAACAGCATTCATTGAATCGGTCGCTGATTGAACCGCATTACTCTTATCGATGACTGCTTGGTTGGATGCGGCAGCCAAACTGTTGTTGTATTGAGTTTGTAGTTGTGCCAACTGTTGGGCGTTTTGTGTGTTCAATGAAGCTTGGACTGATTGGGCTGATGATTGCACTGAAGTCAATGTTTGACTAATTGCGTTAGCCTTATCAATTGAAGCTGAACTACTCAAACTTTGTAATGCACTGTTAGCAGAAGCAATCAATGATTGAGCATAACTTGAAGCTTGTTGTGATGCTTGAGCTGTTTGTTGAGCAGCTTGTAATGATTGGTTTTGAATTGTTGTTAGTGAGTTTTGGTAGTTTGCACTAGCGATTGCAGAATTGGATGCTGCAATACTGTTAGCAATTGAATTTGCTTGGCTAGAAGCTGAATTAATTGCGTTTGTGATTGATTGGCTAAGTGCAGCCTGTGAGCTTTGAATGTAAGCAGCTGCAGAAGAACTGCTTGCAGCAGCCAATGAATCGGCCACTTGTGGTTTTGGAAGAACATAGATATATGCTGTTCCGTTCCACAATTGTGGTATTACATGACCTGTAGAGTTTTGATTGTTTAGGTAATAGTTATTATCCAAAGATGTAACTGAAGTTACAACAGGATTATTAGTATTACCGTTGTACACTGCAACTTGTCCTTGTCCACTTACATATCTACCACTTGAATCCATGAATTGGATTGGGTAGTAAACAACGTTTACTGTTGGAGTAACGTTGATTTGGTATTGACCATTATTGTTGATAATTTGACCGGTTGTCATGTAGTAGTTATTACTATCAAAAGTTCCATTATCAACCAATCTAGGTGTGTTATTTGCATTTAAAACGATGGATCCTTGACCATGGTTTCCACCATTGCTATCAACAAAGTATACCGGTAAAGTACTGCTGATTGAGTATGGGTTAACGACTACTTGGTATTGACCATTTACTGTAACCACTTGGCCGTTAACCATGTAGTAGTTATTACTGTCAAAAGTTCCAACACTGGCAATCTTTGGGTTATTGTTGGCATCAAACGCAACTAGCCCTGTACCATGAGCGTTTCCATTCGCATCAACGAATGTTAATGACGCTTGATTATTCACTACGTCAGGATTTACCAATACTTGGTATTGTCCATTAACGTTAGTAACTTGTCCATTGACGACGTAGTAGTTGTTGATATCTAAACTACCGTTATCGATTAATTTAGGATTGTTATTAGCATCAAATGCAATTGTTCCTTGACCATGGGTACCACCATTGCCATCAACAAAAGTTGCACTTGAGAAGTTGCTTAGTTTGTTTAAAACAACTTCCATAGTGAAGTTGTCATCATTTGCGTCCTTAATCAATTGACCGTTAGGACTGATGTGGTAGTTACTGTTCGCTAGGTTTCCGTAGTCAACTAATTGTGGAACGTTGTTTCCGTTAACGTTAACTTGACCTACGGCAGTGTTTCCACTGTTATCGACTACCGGTACACCCTTACTAGTGAATGTTACTGTTGATGTTCTAGCGTTCTTTAGGACGGCAATTGAATAAGTTCCATTTCCGTTAGATACGGCTTTAGCATTTGGTGCTACGTGGTATCCACTACCATTAATGCTGGTAGTATCGTTGATGGTGGTTGATCCATCGGAGTTTAGATAAACAGAACCAGTCAATTGATTATTGTTGCTGTCTGTTAGGATTTGATTGTTTGGAGTTACGAAGTTCAATGTTGCAGTTTGTTGGTTAACAGTGACAGCGTATTGACCGTTGTTTTTAGCATCTGCAGTAATGTTTGGAGTTGAAGCATTTGGTACATAGTAGTATTGAGTTTGCAAGTTCCCCAATGTGTATGTGTTAGTAATGCTACCGTCGTTATTAATGTTAACTGTACCGGTTGCGACCAATTGACCACTAGTGTTATAGAAGTTCAATGGCTTTGGTTTTGCAGCAGGTACCAATGTTACAACGTAGACGTAGTTTGAGTTCATGCTCAATTGTGATCCAACGTTTGCTACGTAGTTAGTACCGTTAAGATTGTAGTAACTAGTTACCTTTTGCAAAGCATTAGTTGAACTATTTAAAACGGCCATCCCAACAGCGTTATTACCATCTGTTCCTGTAATTGCATTTCCGTTGGCATCAACGAATGTTACTGGTGTTAGGAAAGTTGGGTTAGTCCCCTTAACTTCAACTGTTACAGTTGGTGTTCCTAAATAACTTATATTTAGTGGTGCATTGGCAGTTATAACATAAGTCGTACCTGGACTATTAATATTGTTAGCGTTATTTAATTGGTTAACGTTGTTTGCACTAGGTGTTGCTGAATTTAAAATTTGATAATTATTGGGATTGGTGTTGTTCGCCATAAAACCTCGGGATGCACCACCACCAAGTTGTTGCATTCCATTGGCATCATTGAAATAAACAGTTTGAGGTGTTGATCCAAAGTTATCACGATAGCTTAAGCCTTGCGCCAAGTTAGCACGATACACGGCAGCATTACTATCAATATCACTTTGTGCTGATGAAGCCATTTGGTCAATGATGGCTTGAGCTTCGGACAAACTAACCCCTGTTAGTGAATTATTAGAATCGCTACTTTGACTATTATTGGTACTAGTGTCTAAATTTGATTGCACATTTGAACTACTAACACTACTTACCGATGTGTTTACACTTGAAGCTGAACTACTAGCTTGAACGCTACTTGAACTGCTTTGTGAAGACGATGTTGAACTGGTGTTACTTGTTACTACTGGGCTCTTTGATTGATTGCTTGAATAAGTACTTTGATCCACAACTGCGGCTGCTTGACCTTTTGTCGTTTCATCAGCATTTGCACTAACTTGAGTTGTCATCAAAGTAAAACTAGCCGCACCAAAAAGCGCAAAAGAAGAAACGGATACTACAACCCAGTTTTTCTTTACTTTTTTCAACATTTTCTTGTCGTTTAGCTTTCTTATTTTTCTCTTATTGTATTTCAATGAAAAGGCACCTCCTCTTTAAATTTTCAGTGATAAACCTATAAAATCGTTTTTATACAACGAATATAATATCCTATTAATACCGCGATTTCTCGCTTAAAACATCGATTTTATAAAATCTTAAAAAAGTAAATAATTCCTTAATATTTCGCTGAGATTTTTTCTTATTTTTCTGGAGTGATGGTCCAAATTTAGACAAAAGTATAAAAAATACCCGTTAGGAAAAATCCTAACGGGTATTTTTAGATTCTATTTAATTCTGTTAACCCAGGTCTTATTAGCCGTGATGTATTCACCATGTCCAATGTAGAATCTGGTAATTCCGTAGAATCTTGCTACGCTTTGTACTCGGATCAATGCGTTCTTTCTGAAATGCTTAACTGCATTACGCTTAGTGAACTTCTTAGCATTGTGAACTAAGATGCCCCTATTTCTGATGACACGAATTAGCTTAGTACGACGAACGTAATATGCTGGAATTGTGCTCTTAGCATTGATGTAGCCCTTCTTAATGCGGTACTTAGTACCGTTCTTAGTCTTGACTATTCTCAATACCTTGTATGCGTTAGCTTTATTTCTTGGTCTCTTAGAGAAGTACTTAACGGCATTCTTGCGAGTGAAGTGAGTATTTACGTAAACTCCACGTTTGTTTGTCCAGTAAACGTAAAGTGGTGCTCTCTTCTTCTTAGCAAGCGCAACATAAGTCTTGTTAGAAGTTACATATTGGCCATTACCAATGTATAGACGAGTAATGCTGTAGTACTTAACAACCTTCTTAACGTGGATTAATGCACCACGACGAAGTCTAATTACACGTCTCTTGCCGTAATGGAACTTCTTGTCTGTGTGAACCAATACTCCAGTCTTTCTGATGACACGGAATAATGGATGGTTAGTACGGTAGTATGCATCCCTAATGTTCTTGTTGAAGTAGATGTAACCACCATTAACCTTTAGACGTGGGTACTTGTTATGATCTAGAACAACGCCTCTAACCTTGAAGACATGTGCTAATCTTCTTGGTTTCTTAGCATAACCCTTCACACGATTCTTGATTGTGAAGTGAGCTGAACTGTGTAGGTATAGTCCCTTCACACTGTATACATATGAAGGAGCCTTTCTCTTCAATTCGGCCTTGTATGCTTTCATGTATCTAGATACATAATCGGCATCCTTGTGCTTCAAGTTTTCAACTGGTAATAGCTTAGCAGCACGTTTTCTACCGGCAGATTCAGGGGATTCACCTGCACGACTCTTAAGCGCAACTACATGCATGGTTGTTGTACCATCGCTATTAACAACTACCTTAATGATTGTATTTTCATTAGCAGTGTAGTTGTAACCATGACCATTATTAACAACTGATTTGTGTTGAACAATCAAGTTGCCATTGCCATCAAGCTTGGCGATCACTTTTCCAATTGCATAGGTTTTATCACTGGCATCGAGATGCGCATTGTCAATTGTAATTGTGCCGTCAGCGTTGATTGGGAATGATTCAACATGGTAGCTTCCATCTTGACTCTTGGTAACTGTTGACCCAGCAGGTACCAAGTACTTGTTATCACTTGAACGAGTTGGCTTAGTTACAATAATTGCTCCATTACCGTCACCCTTAACTGGGATGTTACCAATTGATTGAGTATCCTTGCCACCGTGGTTGAAGTGAACATCGTTAATTTCATCATTAACAGGTGTTAATACTGGATCACTTGGTACTGGTTGACCTTCTGGAATAGTAGTTCCAGCGTAACCAGGGACGTTGGATTCAATTGTCTTTGAGCCATCGTTATTAGTGTGAATAGTTACCGCATCATCAACAGGTTTTGCATTTTCACCAGGACGAGCTGGTTGTGGTTCATCTTGTTGAATTGGGGTTGCGGCAACATGGTATGAAACATTGTTGTTCTCATCAACTTCAATTGTAATTGGTTCACCAGCATCGGCTTGGTAAGCACGGTGTGGAATGGTTGGGTCAGTTACAACTGAGGTCTTAGCAACTGTTAAGTCACCGGTATTTGGATCAACCTTAGCAACCAATGGTCCAATGACTGACTTAGTATTGTCATTCTTATCATCGTAGAATGCATTATCGATGTTTAGAGTACCATCAGCGTTGGCTGACATCTTAGTACCGTTTACTTGGTATGCTCCAGTGTCTTTATTCTTGGTGATTGATGAACCAGCAGGAACAATGTAGTAGTTACCATCGTTACCCTTAATGACCTTGGTCTTAGTTGTCACGATGTTTCCATTGTCATCAACTCTGGCCCTAAAGTCAGCTTGAGCTTGTGGATGACCACTATCATCAACGATGTTAGCGTTGGCGATATCAACATCACCGTTTGCATCGATTGGTAGTGAATCACCATGGTAAGTGCCGTCATCATTCTTAGTAATTGTAGTTCCAGCTGGAATTACGTACTTACCGTCGGTTGACTTAGTAGTCTTGGTTACGATGATGTTTCCATCGTCATCACCCTTAACAGGTAGGTCAGCCTTTGAACCGGTATCCTTACCACCGTTATCGAAGTGGACATCAGAAGCAGTACCTTGAGTTGGAGTCAATACTGGTTTAGTAGTGTCTTGACTAAATGGTACGTTTGTTTGGCCAGCGTAACCAGGGATGTTTGAGATGACATCCTTAGTACCATCACCGTTGTAGTGGATGGTTGCGCCATCTGGTTGAGACTTACCATTCTTCCCAGGTTGTGCTGGAACCTTTTCGTCTTGAACGATTGGAGTTGCATCAACGTGGTATTCAACACCACCCTTACCATCAGGCTTGATGGTAATTGGATCACCGGCAGTTGCCTTGTAGACACGACTTGGATCACTTGGATCAGGTACAACAGTGTCTTGACTTACGGTTAGCTTACCAGTGTTTTCATCGACGTTTGCCACGATACTGTTGATGACACCCTTACCTGGTTCTAGTTTGTCATCATAGTGGGCATTGTCGATTGTAACCTTGCCATCCTTAATTGGAAGAGGATTTCCGGCTACTTGGTATTGACCAGTTGCAGGGTTCTTGGTTACAGGTGAACCGGCAGGAATGATGTAATCATTGCCGTCATCACCCTTAGCAATTTCATTCTTGGCAGTTGTGATGTTACCTTGATCGTCAACGTTGGCTACTAAGTCCTTGTGAGCCTTAGTATCACCCTTACTATCGTTAACGTTAGCGTTATTAATAGTTACGGTGCCGTCTTCGTTGACTGGTAGAGAATCACCATGGTACTTACCATCGTCACCCTTGGTAATGTTGGTTCCCTTTGGAATCATGTACTTACCGTCGGTTGACTTGGTGTTTTGAGTTACAACGATATTACCATCGTTATCACCCTTAACTGGAACGTCACCAGTTGAACCAGTGGCCTTCTTATCAGTATCAAATGATACGTCGTGAGCAACATCGTTAACTGGAGTCAACTTAGCATGACTTGTATCAGCATCGTTTGGCAATCCAGTTTGACCAGTGTATCCAGGAACGTTTGAAACGATATCCTTAGTACCATCACTGTTGTAATGAACCTTGGCACCGTTTGGTTGAGTCTTACCATTGTCACCTAATTGAGCATCGATTGACTTATCTTGGACAATTGGAGTGGCATCCATATGGTATTCAACACCACCCTTACCATCTGATTTGATGGTAATTGGGTCGCCTTCGTTGACTTGGTAAGCTCTGCCTGGGTTAGTTGGATCGTTGACAACTGCCGTCTTAGCAACTGTCATTGTACCCTTTTCAGGGTCAACCTTAGCGGTTACTGGTCCAACAGCAGACATTGTCTTATCATCTTTGTCATCGTAGTGAGCATTTGGAATATTAACGATTCCATCACTTGGTGAGTTCAACTTGCTACCAACAGCTTCATATGATTGGTCAGATGGGTTCATGTTGACGTTGGAACCACTTGGGATGATGTAGTAGTTACCATCTTTACCCTTAGCAATGACGTTATCATTTGTGGTGATGTTACCGTTATCGTCAGTTGTTACTGGTAGTGTTTGACCGTGGTCAACTTGAACACTACCGGCTTGATCGTAAACTGAGGCGTTATCAATTTGACCCTTAGATGGGTAAATTGGTACTTGGTATAAGGTCTTAGTTTTATCAGTTGGGTCAGTAACCATTTGAATTTGTCTACCAGTTGCGTACTTGTATCCATCTGGAATTGATGGAACAGCCTTGTAGGCGTCCGCACCACCTGCATAGATAGGAGTATTATCTTTATCACTTGCGTAGATGAAGTACTTAGTAGTGTCAGCTGAAACTGGCTTGTTGGTGTAGATATCAATGAATTGAACGTTATTTCTTGCTGAGTAAGGTGAGTTATCAGCAATTACAACCTTGGCATTTGGATCAACGTTTCCGTTGTTATCCATCCAATCAACCACTTGTGAGTCTGGGTTGTAAACGTGGAATCCATTGTTTTCATATCCGCCACTAGGTAAGTTAGCGTCTAGAACATGACCAGTGGTCTTATCGATGATAACTTGACCGTTACCCTTAGGCGCACCGTCGTTATTATCAATGAATGTAGCATTATTGATTACGGCGGTATCATCCTTGGCAGTCAATGAAAATGCCCCATTGTTGTTGTTAATTGGGGTACCAGCATTTGCTTGATATGCTTGCTTGCCCTTAACAATGTGAACACCGTTTTCATCAGCAAGAGTCATTGTGCCCTTGTTCAAGTCGATGTTGGCGTGGACATCACGAACACCGATAACGTTACCTTGTTCATCCTTCACAGCAACGTTTGGCAATGTTACCTGACGAGTACCTGCATCATATGGATATGATGGAACTGTCCAGTTACCATTGCTATCCTTGGTGACTTCACTACCAGGTAGAATGATTCTACCGTTTGGAGTAGTTACAGGTTGAGTTACCTTAATTGTGCCATCGCTTTGACCTTGAATTGGAAGTTTATCAATGGTTGATCCAGTATCTTTTCCATCGTTATCAAGGATATGAACATTATCGATGGTACCAGTAGTTGGCTTCAATACTGGGTTAGTTGGTAGTGGTTCACCATTTGGAATGGTGTCACCGGTAAATCCAGGAACGTTTGAAATGATTGTCTTGCTACCATCATTATTTACATGAATTGTAGCAGCATTGTCTTGAACTGTACCGTTTTGACCAGTTTGGGCAGGAACCTTCTTATCTTGTTCGATAATCGTAGCTGGAATGTGATATTCAGGTTCACCGTTGTCATCCTTAGTGATAGTAATTGGGTCACCAGGATTTACTTGGTATGCCTTAGTTGGGTCGGTTGGATCAGTTACGACAGTGGTCTTGTTGACAGTCATTGTGCCGTTTGATGGATCGACGTTTGCTGAAACCTTGCCAATTACAGACTTGGAAGGATCAGTCTTGTCATCTAGATGAGCTTTATCAATATCAACAGTACCATCTGGGTTAGCAACTAACTTGCTACCTTGAGTGGTGTAACTACCATCGCCAGAACTATTTGGTACAACTGTGGTGTTCTTAGTGATGACGTAGTAGTTGCCGTCCTTACCCTTGGAAATAACATCCTTGGTAGTGTTGATTGAACCATCATCGTTGGTTTGAACTGGTAATGTTTGACTGTGGTCGACCTTAACGTCACCCTTTTGATCCAAGACACTAGCATTGGTGATTTCACCTTGTGCTGGGACAACTGGAACAATGTAGGTACGCTTGTCCTTATCACTGTCATCATCATTATTAGTTTGTTGAACAGTGATTTGCTTACCCTTAGCATAGCTGTATCCACTTGGAATACCAGTGACAGCTTGAGAAGCATTTGAACTACCAGCAAAGATTGGTAGTAAGTCATCATCGTTAACCTTAACTGATGGGTTATTAGTGTTATCAGTAAATACTTGGTTGTTGTAAACGTTTAGGAACTTCACATGGTTGTTTTCGTGGTATGGAGCATTGTCGGTAACTCTAACAATTGCGTTGTCATCAACGTTACCACTTGCATCGCTCCATTTAACGATTTGACCGGTTGGGTCATAAACATGGAATCCTGCGTTTTGGTTACCACCAGTAGTTGGTAGGTTTGCGGTTAAGACGTTACCAGTAGTCTTATCAACTCTAACTTCACCGTTTCCGACATTGGCATTATTTAGAACGTCAATCAATGTAGCGTTATGAATAACGGCAGTATCGTTTTTGGTGTTTACATACAAGTGGTTGTTATCTGAAACGATTGGAGTTCCAGCATCAGCTTGGTATGCATCGGTACTTGTGGTTGCGTGAACTCCTTGTGGGTTAGCAACTGAAAGTGTTCCGCTTGCTAGGTCGACATTTGCGACTACGTCTTGGTGATCGATAACGTTGCCCCTGTCATCCTTGATTGGAAGTTGTGACAATGTTACCTGTCTGTTTCCGGCATCGTATGGGTATGATTGAGCGTGCCAGTTACCATCTTTATCCTTAGTAAGAGTTGTGTTAGCAAGAATAATCTTACCGTCTGGAGTTGTGATTGACTTGGTTGTCTTGATTGAACCATCGTCTTGTCCAATTACAGGAACATTATCGGTGGTTGAACCAGTGTCGTTACCATTAATGTCATCCATGTGAACTCCATTAATAGTGCCTGCACTAGGTGTTAGCACTACTGGGTTTGATACTGGTTGACCTTCTGGAATATCGTAACCCTTGAAACCAGGAACGTTTGAAATAACAGTCTTGCTACCGTCATCATTTACATGAATCTTAGCAGCGCCATCTGCCATGGTTCCGTTTTGACCAGCCTTAGCTGGAACTGGTTGATCTTGAGCAACCTTTTCAGCGTTAACGTGGTATGAAACGGTGCCGTCTGGGCCGACTTCCTTGGTAATTGGTGAGTTGGTGTGGGCGATGTAAACATTACCCTTATCATCCTTAGCAACAGTTGCCTTAGCGACGGTCATGTTTCCATTGTCATCAACCTTAGCAATTAGTTTACCTTGTTGTGATGTGTTGTCGGAAGCATCATAACTACCATTTGGAATGTTAATAGTTCCAGCCGGGTTGACTGGGAATGATTCTGCGTGGTAATTACCATCAGTTCCCTTGGTGATAGTAGAACCAGCCGGAACCATGTACTTGCCATCGCTTGACTTAGTGTTCTTAGTAACGACAATGTCACCATTTTGGTTACCCTTAACAGGAACGTCACCGGTTGAACCAGTGTCTTTGCCATCAGCGTTAAAGTGAACACCCTTGGCTACATCGTTAGTTGGTGTTAAAACAACGTTTCCAGTATCTTGATCAACTGGGACATTGGTTTGACCAGCAAATCCTGGGATATTAGATTGAATTGTCTTGGTACCATTATCTGGGTTGATGATGACTGTGGCTGCATTATCGATGCGTTGACCGTTAGTACCGGTCTTAGCAGGAATATTTTGAGTAGCTGGAACTGCATGTGCGGGTACGTGGTATTGAACGTCGCCGTTTTCATACTTAGGAGTTACTGTAGCCCCTGCATCAACTTGGTAGATTGTGCCATCTGGGGCCTTAGTTACTGAGGCCTTGGCGATGGTAATCTTACCAGTATCTGGATCAACGTTTGCGGTAATCTTACCTGGGTATGAAGTGTTTTCATCCTTTTCGTATTGTCCATTGGTAATGTTAAATGTACCATCTGGATTTGCGGGGATGGTGTATCCGTCAGCATGGTAAGTGCCGTCTGCTTCATGACGAACAGTTGAACCCTTTGGAACGAAGTAGTAGTTAGGATCATCATTCATTCCCTTAGCCACGTGATCTTCTGAAGTGGTGATTGAGCCATCACTAGCAGTGGTTACAGGCAACTTGGTAACTGCTTTTTCTTGGTTATCCTTACCGTCAATAACGGCTGTTGGTAGTTGAGCTTGTGTTGGAACAACTGGAATTACATATTCGTAACTGCCGTCAGCATTCTTGTTAACAATGATGTTCTTACCAGCATCGTATAGATAGTTATCTGGCAATTGATCAATTGCTTGGGAAACATTCTTGGTACCGTAATTAATTGGCATTCCATCTGAATGAGTAACCTTCAAAGTATATTTCTTGGAACCATCGGTAAAGACTTCACCAGTATATGAGTTCTTGAACTTAACATCATTGATGAAATCATATGGATAGTTTTCAACAACCTTAACAGAAGCGTTGGTGTCGACATTACCATTATCGTCGCTCCACTTAACGGTTTGAGTATCAGGATTACTAATGTGGTATCCTTCGTGGTTACCACCTAGAGTAGCAACATTTGATAGGTCTGAACTTGGTAGCACCTTACCAGTTGATTTATCAACATTGATTGAGGCTGTTCCATCAACCTTATTACCCTTTTCGTCGATTAATGTGGCATTAGTAATTCTTGCGGTATCGTCTTCACTCTTAACTTGGTAACCGTTACCGGTCTTCACGACTGAAGTACCATTGTTAGCTTGGTATGCGTAACCGTCTTGAGTAATGGTGTGAATACCGCCGCCTTGTTGGTTCAATGTTAATGAACCATCATCATTTAGATGAGCAGTAATATTTTGACTGTTAATCTTGTTACCCTTGTCATCGGTAATAGCTGCATCGTTAATCAAAACGTTACCATCGTTATCCAATGGAAGAGTTTGAACATGGTAACTTCCATCAGGATTCTTGGTAACTGGTGAGTTTGCCATGGCAACATTAGCACCATCATCGGTCTTGGTGTTCTTAACAACTGTAATTGAACCATCATCGTGTCCTTGAACACTCATGTTGGTAATTGTCTTTCCAGTGTCATTACTCTTGTCATCATCAGCATGAGTAGTTGGTAATGTAGTAATACCAGGAGTTAGAACTGGAAGACTGGTGTCAGTGTCCATTGAAACGTTATTAGCGCCAGTGAATCCTGGAACGTTGGATGTAATTGTCTTAGTTCCATCTGGGTTGGTATGGATGGTTGCACCACCTTGAACAGTTTGACCGTTCTCACCAGCTTTGGCTGGAACGACTTGGTCTTGTTGTTGAACTTGACTGGCGATGTGGTAAGTAGTTGATCCGTCTGGGTTAACTACTGGAGTAATGCTGCTGCCCTTCTTAGCAACGTAAACATTACCGTTACCATCTTCAACGGCAGTATCGCTGTTAACGGTTAATGAACCATCATCATTTAGATGAGCCACAACTGGTTTAACAACACTTGTACCGTTAGCACCATCATATGAAGCATTGTTGATAGTAACAGTGCCGTCTGGGTTTCTTGATAATGATTCAGCATGGTAAGTGCCATCAGCATTCTTGGTTACCTTAGCCCCTGCTGGAACGACGTACTTGCCATCCTTTGAAGTTGTGTTGGATACAACAGTGACAGTACCATCATCATGACCTTGAATTGGTAGTTGGTCGGTAGTTGAGCCGGTTTCTGTACCGTTTTGGTCGTTGTGTACACCATCAATTGTTTCCTTGATTGGTGTTAGTTTGAATTGAGTAGTGTCAGTGTTTGCCGGAACTGTTTCGGTCTTTTGACCGTTATCCAAACCAAATCCAGGAACGTTTGAAGTAACTGTCTTTACACCTGTGTTTGGATCGTAGTTAACGGTTGCCCCACCTGGTACAACTGGACCGTTTGCTCCGGCAATTGCTGGAACATCTTGCTTAATCTTGTGAGTAACAGTTTCAACATGATATTCAATCTTACCTTGGTCATTAACATCCTTTTTGATTAATGTCTTAGCCTTAGCGGTGTAAGCATTGTTGTCATTGCCGACTAATGTGGTGTCTTTCTGAACAGTAATAGTACCATCTGGGCCAAGTACACCCTTGATATCTGAAGTTAGGCCAGTGTCTTTCTTTCTGTGCATGAAATGAACATTGCTGATTGTAACGGTTTGATCAGTTGGGTTGTATGCAAAACCATCAACACTTGGTTGGTTGTTAGCATCCTTAGTTACAACAGTTCCTGCAGGAATGATGTATGAACCATCCGCACTTGCTGTGTTCTTTGTAACCACTTGATTGCCGTCAGCATCAGTTGTCACTGGAAGATTACTAATAGTTGAGTTAGTCATTTGACCATCAGAAGTTACAGGAACATTACCCATTCCCACTAGTTGCCCAGTGGTATTGTAACCATTACCAACAGTGTTTGGTTGGTTTGGTTGAATGATTTGACCAGTGCTGATTTGGTAAGTGTTACCGTCAGAGCCGGTAATAGTACCGTTGTTTGGTACCTTGGTAATTGTAGTATTTCCGTTATTATCACCACTTACTGTTACACTGACGTTTTGCGCAATCACATTTCCATTACCATCTGTAACAGAGATGTTAGTTTGCGCTGTGGTTGGTGTAACGATGTACTTGTCTTGACCGTTGTACTTCTTAGCGTTTGATGATGTGAAACCTGGATTGTCTGGAGTTACAAATGGTGCACCGTTTCCGGTATTAGCGTTGTAAGTACCCTTACCTACGCTTGAACCATTTGCAGTAACAACATCAACTGTTTGTTGGTCAGCTGGCGTACCGTCTGGTAGCAATGATAGGTAGTAGTAGTTTGAATCAGAAGAATTTGCAGCAACGTGAACTAAGACATTCTTATTAACTGTTAGAACATTACTGATTGTGTACTTGTTACCATCATTATCGGTAATCTGAGCAACTGGTTTACTTGTATCACTGTTATCTGCAGTAACCCCTGACGATTGTTGGTCTGATAGAGCTGTAATATCAATGTAAACAGGTTTTGTATCTAACTTGCTTGCATTACTGTGCCCAGTGATTAAAACATTAACAACCTTGTTAGTATCCTTACCAGTCAAAGCATTGTAAATGTGAATATTGACAGCTTGAGGTGTTTGGTTAGTTGTAACGTTAAATGAACCACCTTGGTCATTTTGCGTTGCGTTATATCCTGGCAAATCAGGAGTAACAATCATATGACCGTTTTTGTCATAGCTGATTGTTCCAGGGAATGGAAGTGTGGTTCCATCTTCACGTTGGATAGGAACCTTATCACCTGTTTGATAGTTAAATGCTTGTTTGGTTACGTTAACAATTGGTGTGTAGTTACCTTGGCTATCCTTGTTCAAGTCAAGTGCAGTACCAGGAGTAACGGTGTAGCTGTAGTGCTTACCATCGGCATCTTGAGTTCCGACGAAACCGCCACTAACGACACTGGTAATGTATGAATTACCGTCTTCGTTACCTTGTACCATTACGGTCGCTGTACCAACCTTTTTGCCGGTTACAGGATCGACAATATCAACGTTAGTTTGAACTGGTGCAGTAGCAGGTACTAAGACAGCGTTACCGTTGTTGTCAAATTGGGCATTGGTTGCTGTAGCAAATCCAGGGATATTAGCAGTAGCTTGTTTACCACCTGAAGCGTTAGCTGAGATGGTAGCACCACCCTTGATTGCGTTACCTGAATCGGTAACAGCGTTGACTTGTTCCGTACCAACGTAAGTTGGGTTAACTGATACGCTGACCTTGCTTGGATCATTAGGGTCCACACTAATTGCAGTTCCGGTTGTAACGTTGTATCCGTTGTGTCCATCAGTCAATGTAGCATTGCTTGGAGTATCTACGGATGTAATGTATGAATTACCATCAGAGTTTCCTTGGACATGAACGGTCATGGTACCAATGTTCTTACCTGATTGAGCATCGTAAACATTGATAGTTGTTTGAACCGGACTCTTTGAAGGAGTCAATACAGCGTGGTTGTTAGCATCGATGTTAGCTGGAGTGCTGCCATCGAAACCTGGCATCTTAGAGATTGAACTCTTTACACCGTTTTCTGTATGAATAGTTGCACCTGCTGCGATTGGGTTACCCTTGTCAGTAACCGCACCTAAATCGACGTCTGCTGGTGTTTCAGGAGTGACTATGATTGTTGGAGTTACTCTACCACCATTGTATTGAGGAGTTAATACTGCTCCTGTATTAACGGTGTAGGTATTACCATTACTGTCTGTGAAACTATTTTGTGAATCAACATTAGTAACGTATGAATGACCATCGTTTCTACCTTGAACATCCACATCAATTTTACCAACATGACTTCCGTCAACACTGCTGATTACTGGAACATTAACCTTAACTGGGTTAGCAGATGGAGCCACAACAGCACTGTTACCCTTCATTTGACCAGGGTTAGTACCATCGAAACCTGGCATCCCTGGTTTGATAGTCAATGTACCATCACTATTTGTAACGGTAGCACCACCATCAACACTTGGCCCGTCAGCTAGAACGGCTGGAGTCTTGGTGATGACGTCCTTATCAACTTGTCCTTCAACGTATGTGATGACATTTCCTGAGTTGTCAGTGTATGCCTTCACATTATCACCAACATTAACCTTGTACTTACCAGAATCAGTGTTGAAGACTTGTCTACCCTTCACATCGGTAATCTTTGAAGTACCGTCATTTTGACCTTGAGCAGAAACGTCAACGTATACTGGTTGACCGTTAACAGTTAATGGAGTTGTTGAGTTTGGTTGATATACCGGTACTTTAACGGTTACTGGTGTAGCAGATGGAGTCACAACATCCTTTTGGTTAGCGCCTGAACCAGTGGTTTGAGTACTTGCAGATGAATCGAATCCTGGTAGGTAGGTTACGGTGTGTAAAGTACCATCGGCATCTTGGCGTCTGTAACCACCTTGATCAACTGGGCTACCTGAAGGAGTAACAACATTGACGTACTTCTTGTCACTGGTTGCGGTTAATTGAACGTGGTATGTTGGGTTACCGTTAGCATCGGTAACAATACCAATCTTGGTCTTAGTATCAATGACGTATTGTAATCCGTCGTTCTTACCTGATGAAATAGTTACGGGTTTAACAGCGTTAACTGAGCCATCACTGTTACCCTTTACTTGAACTGATGCGGTTAATCCAGTTGGGTTACCATTAGCATCATCTAGGTAAACATTGGCAGTACCAACAGCTGGTTGAACTGTGTACATACCGTAACTATCAGGGTTTAGTCCTGTGTTGTTTTGGACAACGGCGAAACCAGGTAGTTGTGGAGTTACGGAAATTACGTTACCAGTATTCTTATCAACCTTAGCAATCCCCTTGAATGGAATTCTGCTTCCTGAAGGAGTATCGATTGGTAGCAATGTACCATCTTGCATGAATTGAACATCCGGAACGTAGATGTCGTAAGTTGACTTATCGTATTGCTTCATTGGAGTCTTAGATAAATCAAGTGCGTAACCCTTGTTGTTGTTAGATACGTCACTAGCTAGCTTGGTAAAGGCAGTCTTAGCTTGGTAGTTAGAGGTATCTAGGGTACCGTTTCCTAGGATTGTTGAAATTGGTAGCTTAGTAATACCAACTAGTCTAGTCTTGGCACCGTTAGAAGCGATAACTCTAACTGTGGCGTAGCTTGTATCTGTGTTATTACTATCAGCACCACTGTATGATGAATCATCAAATGGCGTGATGTTTTGGTTATTAATTAAATATTCACGATATTCAGGACTTGGTAGTGGATCACTTGAAGTCTTGTTTGTGTAGTATTGTGATTGACTTTGATCACTATCGTTTAAGTGACTCAAGATACCACTAATATTGTTCAAGAATCCTTGTGCTGTAGGCATAGCAGCAATTGAGTGCATATCGTTATCGGAACCGTAGTTACCCTTTAACTTAAGTTCTTGTCCATCATCTAGACGAGTCCATACACTGTTGAAACCTTCAACGTTAGTTTGGTAACTGTTGTTACCTGGACGAATGGAACTAGTTACACTGGCAATTGGTTGGTATGGGGATCCTTGCCAATCAGCTAAATCGGTACCCATGAATGTATTCAAACGAATACCAACGGTATCAACTGGTTTAGTTCCTAAATCAATATCACCACTGAAATTGATGCTGCCATCACTTTGGGTAGTAGAATTGCTTGAATCAAGTGTAATGGTTTGGGCTAATGTTTCACTATTGTTATTAGCCTTGTACATATTACGGTAAACATCACCGTTGTTTGACTTCGCATCAAATGAACCGGTAACGTAGTGAATTTCAACTTGGTGTTCTTTAGCATCGTCACCTGGGTTGTTTAATGTGGCGTCAAACCTAGCATGGTAGTGTCCATTATTATCTTGGTAAACTTCGATATTGTGGTCAAATTCAATTGAAGGAGAACCAGAGAAGTCGATGGAAGTATCGTTTCTGGCGTTTTGTCCTGAAATAACCTTTGGATTATTACCATTAAAGGCTTCATTGAATCTGCTGATAACCTTTGAATTATTAGACATACTTGCAACAGTCTTACCTAGTGCGTTGGCAATGTTGATGATAATGCCTGGTAGTTGAGGATCATTAATGTTCTTAAGCTTATTAATGAATTCCTTCTTGCTCATTCCAGCAACTTCTTGGAATGTTTGACCATTCAAGTAAGCTCTTTGACTATTAAGGCCACTTGCCCAGGTAGTATCATTTAAGACACCTGTTTGACCATTTACCCTGCTAACATCATTCTTCCAAACATTAGCAATTGCTGTATTGATTTCAGCTTGAGTTGGATTGTCACCATTCTTAGCTTTATCAGGATTGTATGCACCTGAACGACTTGTATCGTTGGTTACAATGTTACCATTTTGGACTTGATCGCTGTATTGTTGCTTACTTGCAAGAATGTCTTCGTACAATTGAACGAAGTATTGTAGGTAATCAAAAGCAGTATCAAAGCTAACCCCATTGTCTGTAACACCAGTTGATGGAATTGTTGACCATGTGTATGGATAACTGAAACTGAAACGTTTCTTACTACTATCAGATCCAGCTGGCTTGTATCCATTGGTTACCCCATTAATATCTTGGAAAATTTCACTACTGTTAAAATTATCATCATTTTCACCCAATGCAGTACCGTTACGACGGTAGTGATAAATGTATGGGTTTAGTTGGTAACCACTGCTAGTTCTAATACTGTCAATGTTTCCATTATCCAAAATGGCACCAAAGACATCGATTGAAGATAGACTTAGCTTAGGACCAGCCGCACCGGTTAATGCGGTTCCCGGTGTAACATTCAATGTTAAGTTAAACTTCTTTGGATTGAAAGCCACGATTGGTAGAAAGGCAACACGAAGTGGGTGATCCTTCGAACCAGTATTCATGTTAATATCTAAAGTACCGTTTTGTTGAACGATAATCTTACTTGTTGATTGGTTTCTACGACTACCGTTGTTCATGGTTGAGTATGGACCATAGATAAAGGCGTTGTACAAACCACCATTAGTGGTAGTAGGAATCTTGGCGTCAACCTTAAATGTACCACCACTTAGGATTTGCATGCCGTGACCTAGCCACACAACGGCGTCAGTACGCTTGTTGTTCCATCCACTAGCAACAGATGATGTGTTTTTTGAACTATTAACTAAGTTAGGATCCAAAGCAGTTGGTGTAACTCCGTCTGGAACAACTAGGTTGATAATCCCCTTGATAACAACGTTTCCGCTATCACCTGATCCAGTATCTGAAGGATCGTTAATGTTTCCAACACGGATACCGTTAGTATTATTACTCAATGTGATGTTAACGGTAGCACCGGTGTGCACGTTAATGTTGTTATTGGCGATAATACCGTAGCTAGGCATGATAGTTGAATCCAAATTATTAGTTTGAACTGTTTTTCCCCAGCTACTTTTGTATACATGATTATCAATTTCCACTGGGTTCAAGTTAACAGTTGAGCCTTCTTGGAACACGATGTAATTGGCAATCAATGAATTAAATGAATATTGGCCATCTGCACCAACAACGAACTTACCACCTAAAGTATTTAAGTTCTTGTAGGTTTCATTGTAAGTAATTACACCATTGTTGTTAGTTGCGTCTGAAGTGTAAACGTTGGCACCTAATACATAGTTACCATTACCGTTACTTGGATTGAATAGGTTATCGAAAGTACCATTGTATCTAACGTTATCGTATTCAACGAATCCATTACCGTTTACAACGTAGGGACTACCTAAACTGGTAACGTTTTGAATTTTGACAACAGATCCATTATCAGACTTGTTGAAAGTATAAGCACCGCTTAGTGAGAACTTGTTTTGACCATCAATAGTCAAGTTACCTAGGTTGGTAACAGTTCCGTTTGAAGAGATGTTGTTAGTTAAAACAATTTTTTGAATGTTGTTGGTACCTGAGGCAACCATGGCACTATTAAATTGAGCATTGTTATTAGCGTAAACAATCCCGTTGTTAAAGTCATTAACCATCTTGTTGAAGGTTGCCTTGTATTGAGCAGCACTGGTATTAGTGTTGTTGTGTGGTACGTTCTTATCGTCTGGACTGGCGTCATAACCAGAGACGTTAAATTTGTTGTTTGAATCGAATTGTTGATTTAAAGCGTTTCTAACACCCATGTAGGCATTATCGTACATAGCTTGCAAACCAGAATCAGCACTAGGACGATTGCTTCCTTGAGTGTAATCATCTGAACCTGATGTAGTAGCATCGTTAAATGCAGCATCTGCGGTCTTCTTGAAATCAACACCATACTTGTAGGCAATGTATAGCATTGAAGAAGTGTTGGCAGCTGCATTCTTGATATCATTGATTGATGAGCTTGCCATGTTATCAGATACGCTCTTTGATTGGTCGGCATTAACCCCTTCGTAAGCAGCACTGTATAGTTCCTTGCTGTTGTTATCAGTTATGTCATCATTGTCGGCTTTACGATTACTGTAAGCGTCATTAACACCTTTGTTAATGGCTTGAGTGTATTGAGCATTGTTATCATTATCATCTTTAGTATTACCTTGAAGATGTTTTTGGTAGTTAGCTGCAGCATCTGCAGATTGATTGTTAACAATGTCGGTAGTTTGATTGTTGGATTGGTCACTAGAACCTAAACGATTTGATAGTTGTTGATCATCATTATTGTTGATGTTATCGTTTTGGGTTTGGCTTTGAGTACTATTGTTAGTAGTACTTTGACCATTATCCTTGTTAGCATCATTTTGGTTGCTTTGATTTTGTTGATCATTGCTTGATGCAGTTTGATTATTATCATCGGACTGATTGGTCGATGATTGCTGATTGTTATTAGTTTGAACAACTGATGTATTGTTATCAGCGTGAGCAGAAACTCCGTGTGACATTAATGCCAACGAAGTTCCACCTAGAAAAGCAAAAGAAGCTAATGAGACTACAACCCATTGTTTCTTTACTTTACGTAGAATCTTTTTATCATTGGTTTTTTGAATTTCATTCTTATTGTATTGCAAAAGAAAGCCCTCCCCATTATTTTTGACTCTCTGGATTTTTAATTTAGTGTTTTATACAAACAGAACAACTAAATTAACCAATTTCAAAAGTTGAAGCCCTTTAAATTTGAACATAATATTCACGTAAATGCCTTGTGAATGACAAAACTGATTGTCGATTAAATTTGGTTAAATGCCTATGAAATCAACGTCCTTAAGCTTCACAATTTCATTCTACTACCACTATAACCTTTAGTTAATCTATCAAGCTCAACCTTAAGGAAAACTTAAAAAACGCTAAACAAACTGTATAAATTAGATTAAAAAAAGACCTAGCAAAAATTGCTAGGTCTTTTTTTCGACTATCTTACCTTCTTAACGAAGGTCTTGTTTGAAGTAAAGTATCTGTTGTGTCCTAGGTATAGTCTTGTCAATCCATAGTACTTAACAACCTTAACAACGTGAATCAATTGTCCTTGACGAACTCTTCTGATTACATTGTGCTTGCTGTACTTCTTACTTGTATGGATCAATGCACCGGTAGGTTTAATTACACGGAATACCATTGGCTTGTTCTTAGTCTTCTTGTTGCCACTATTCTTAGTAGTCTTAGCAGTATCACCACGGTAATATGCATCTTGGACCATTTGACCGGCAGTAACTAGGCGACCACCAGATACAACATATCTTGGTACACGGTTCTTGTAGTACTTGATACCGATAACCTTGAATACGTGGGCGTTGTATCTTCTTGAGTACTTGTACTTGATGATTCTAGAACCCTTGGAGAACTTAGTTCTTCTGTGACTATAGATAGTCTTAACGTTGTAAATATATCTTGGCATGTGAGCCTTGAATTGACGTTTGTACTCTGCAATATATGCCTTAGCATATGCTGCTGAGTGGTTCTTGGTAATACTCATTGGAATTGGACTACGCTTGATTGCGCGGGCACTTCCGGACTTCTTACCAATCTTAGTTTGATGAGCTGTTTCAATCTTGAATCCTTGTTTGTAAGTGTATGCGAATACTTCACCCTTAGCAGCCAATTGCTTAGCAGTTAACTTCTTGTGGGTACGAGCACTTGCTTGAGCTGCCTTAACACCTTGACGGTATCCGTTAAAGGCATTGACGTAAGTTACTCCACCTAGAGCCTTTAGTTCTTGGTTAGTCAACTTAGCGTTGGTCTTAGCCTTCTTCATTGCGGCAATCACAATCTTGGCAGCGTTGTAACCATTTACGTAGTAACCAGAATCAGGGTTCTTGATGCCGACATCCTTAATTCCATCAGCAAAACCATCCCCGGTTTGCTTGTATGCTTGGTCATACGAGCTCTTGTCGGTTCTGCTGTCGAAGTCAGTCTTCTTACTATTGTATAGGTAATCTTCTTTAGCTGGAATAACGCTGGCAGCCTTGTTGTAACCATTGTTGTAAGCATTGACGAATGCTGGGTTATTTTGACTTGGTTTCTTAGGTTGTAGTCCTGCACCAGTCTTGTAACCTTCATAAGCACCGGCAAATACTTGACGATATGCATCTGGATCTAATCCATCAGGAACTGGAATGTCATTTACATTATCAAGCTTACCGTTGGCTTGAGCAAATGCTTGACCATCACGTAATGCGGCTTGAGCAGAATTGTAACCCAATACATAGTTTGGATCATCTGATTGTTGCTTGTTACCACTAGTTGCGTCGATAATTCCGGCTACGACTGACTTAGCCTTTTGGTAACCAATCTTTTGTGCAGGATTTGCATTGTCAGGAAGGTTATCATCGCCATTTACCAAGACGTTTTCGTATTGTGCCTTAGCATCTTGGTAACCCTTGTTGTGGTCTAGACTATTTGCATCAACACCACTTGCAGAGTTTGGCTTGTTGTCATTGAATTCGTTAGCACCATCGGTGAATGAATTCATGGCTTCAGCTAATGCCTTGTCGTATGCCTTTTGGTAAATTGGATTATCTTCGCTCTTAGCGTGTTGTCCAGCATTTCCATTCTTCACATCGTTAAATGCGGCAGCTGCTCCACGGTAAGTGTCATCTAGATCATTTTGATCAATATGACTTTGAAGCATTGGATTTTGTTGTGCTAATTCGTAACCCTTCTTAGCATCGTTAAATCCAGTTGTAAATGAACTCTTTTCAGCTTGAGTGGCGAATGAATCCATCTTGTGGTCGTAATCTTGGCTATCAGTCAAGTATGTCAAAGCACCATCTTGGGTGTTTGATTGACCAGAAGTTAATGCCTTGTCGTATGCGGCAACGTATGCTGGATTATTTGAGTCATTTCTGTGTTGACCAACTGTGTGGTTGGAAACGTCGTTAAAGGCGTTTGCAGCACCAGAGTAGACTTCATCGTAATCACTGCCACTTCTGTGTTGGTCGACTTGACTAGCATCACTTTGGGCTGCAGCAAATGCAGCTTGAGCATCATCGTACCCTTTGGTGTAGTCCTTAACCTTAGCGCCAGAACTTGCAAATTGCTTAGTGTCATCACTTAGTGTGTGACCAAGACCAAATGCAGTAGCACCGCTATTTGCATTAGCCTTACCTTCAGTCAATGCCTTGTTGTAAGCATTTTGGTAAACAAGATCAGCGATTGTTTGACCATGTTCACCTGGTTTGCCATCCGCAACATCGTTAAATGCCGCTGCGGCACCGGCATATACTAGACCAGCATTGGTTGTTTCATCGGCTTTAGACTTATCATCAGGGTTACCTTGAGCTTCGCTGTATCCGTTGGTAGCATCATTGAAACCAACTTGGTAAGCTTGCTTGTCGGCGTTGATGTTCAATTGATGAGCTTGTTTTGGACCGTTGGCATCGATAGCACCATCATGAGCTTTTTCAAATGCTTGTTGTGATGCTCTGTTGTATGCATCAACAAATGCCTTGTTGGAATCAACCTTGGCGTTTTGACCAGGTTGATGGTTGATAATATCACCAAATCCAAGTGCGGCACCACGGTAGACACGATCGTAGTTACTATCACTAGTATGGTCGTTTGCCTTACTGTGGTCATTTTCAGCATCCGCGTAGGCCTTAGTTGCATCATCGTATCCTGCGTTGTAGGCATCAGCTAATGCCTTCTTACCAGCATATTGAGCAACATTAGTAGCTTGTGCTACACCCTTAACTGAATCATCAGCACCATTGTTTGCGATGGTGAATGCTTCGTTGAAGGCCTTGTTGTAAGCAGATCCTGCAACGTCGTTTGCGGCATTGTCCTTAACTTGACCAGTTCTGTTGTTAACATCCTTAAATGCCTTAGCAGCATTGGTGTAGACTTGATCAGCATAAGAGTTAGTGTCGTGATGAGCTGCATCCAAGTAGTTGATTTCAGCAGCAGTGAAACCACTTTGTGCTTGGTTGTAACCAACGTTGAATGCATCCCGATCGCTTGGCTTAGTTTCCTTAGCCAATGCAGCATCTTGGTCATCGTTATTGAATGCCAATACACCGTTTAGGGCTGATTGCTTAGCTTGTGCTAATGCCTTGTTGTAAGTCAATGTTGCTAGGTCATTGCCACTCTTAGCAGGTGCTAATGGGTCGTTGATAGCATCATTGAAACCAGCAACAGCATTGGTGTAGACAACATCAAAGTTACTATCAGTTGAATGAGTTGAACCTTGAGTTCTATCGTTTTGAGCTAATTCGTAAGCATCCTGTGCATCACTTGCACCCTTGTCGTATGCCTTCAACTTACCAGCAGCAGTTGGTGCATTACCAGCGGCGTTTGGTGAGATGAAGGCAGTTGCACCATTCAAGGCATCTTGAGTGGCTTCGACTTGAGCCTTAGCGTAAGCACTAGTGTAGACGTCACTTGTGGTTTCCTTTTCAGAAGCAGCCACACTATCAGTTGAAGCGTTAGCTCCAGGAGTGCCGTTGATGACATCTGTGAATGCGTTCATTGCACCACGGTATTGTTCATCGTCAACACTGTCTGATGTGTGCTTACCATCGTTTTCACCTGAGTCTTGGACGCTCTTGTATACGTCACTGGCGTTGTTGTAACCCGTTACGTAAGCATCCTTGTCAGAGCCAGCACTGATTTGTTGAGCTTGAGTGTCTCTATTCAAACCATTGTTGAAATCAAGTGTTGCTTGATGGATTTGTGCTTGGGCTTCCTTAACAGCACGAGTGTAAGCATTTTGATAAGTTGGTGTTTGGTTATCGTTTTGATGTTTACCAACTTCACCGTTGATTGTGTCGGTGAATCCAGCAGCAGCACCGTTGTATGATACATCGGAGTTACTGTCTGATGTGTGGTTAGCTTGGTCGTTTCTGTTTTGTTGAGCAAGCTTGTAACCATCGCCTGAATCTCTGTAACCACGGTCGTATACGTCAATCAAACCTTGGTTACCATTCAAAGCATTGATACCAGTTTGTTCATCGACATTGTTAGCAGCATCAGCGGCACCTTGGTTTTGGTATTGCAAACCAAGTGCGTATGCCTTGTCGTAAGCAGTTGTGTATACAGGATCCGAGCTAATTGAACGACTAGCCTTACCATTGTTTCCGGCAATATCGTTAAATGCTGCGGCAGCACCGCTGTATGACTTATCGACATTACTATTTGAAGTATGGTTGAAGTTCTTGCTTGGATCTTGGATAGCTGCAACGTAACCAGTGTAAGCATCGTTGTAACCAGAAGTTACGGCGTTGATTACAGCTTGGTCAGTTGAGCCATTCAAACCATCAGTAATTTGCTTACCAGTGTTACCTAGGATTGCACCTTGAGTTGCATAAGCAGTTGCTTCATTTGCAGCCTTAGTGTAAGCGTTTTGGTATACAGGGTTGCTATCGTTAGCAAATTGACTGTTGAATTGGTCACTTGCGACATCATTGAATCCGGCAGCAGCACCCTTGTAAGCTTCATCGTAATCACTTGTAGTGTTGTGATCGATTGTGTTGTTAGGGTTGGTTCTTGCATCAGCGTAAGCAGCGTTAGCGTTGGTTACACCGGTGTTGAACATCTTTTGAGCTGCCTGGTTGTTCTTGTAAACTGCAAGCGCTTGGTTGACAGCGTCATTACCAAGTGGTGCAGTTTGAGCACCCTTACTTGCGATTGCCTTACCTTCGTTCAATGCGCGAGCGTAAGTTGATGCGTAAACTGAGTTGCCATTTGTAGCATTCTTACCAGCTTGGTTGTTAGCAACATCGTTAAATGCGGCGGCAGCACCATTGTATGCTTCATCAGCGTTGCTTTGACTTGTGTGGTTACCTTGATCACCTGGGTTAGATTGTGCCTTAGCATAACTTACCTTAGCGTCATTGTATCCAGTGGTGTAAGCAGTCTTTGCAGCTTGGTTGTTACCAAATTGGGTACGACCAAGGGTTGCATCGACGCTCTTACCGAAGTCAATTGCACCGGTTTGAGCAAACTTGGTAGCTTCTGCGAATGCCTTGTTGTATGCAGCGGTGTAAGCCTTGTTAGTATCTGAAGCCTTACCAGCATCTGATGACTTATGACTTGCTACAGCTTTATATGCGTCCGCAATACCACGGAATGTTTCGTCAAAGTTACTTTGACTAGTATGAGTGGTATCTGCTGGGTTAGCAGTTGCGGCTGCATAAGCATTCTTAGCATCGTTGAATCCAGTTGTGAATGCACGTTTTGCAGAATCGTTTAGTAGGTTCTTCAAGCTATCAGCCAATGTTTGACCATTAGAGAATGCTTGAGCACCATCATTGGCATGAGCAACGGCTTCTGCCAATGCCAAATTGTATGCATTTTGATATACAGAACTACTATCGGCGTTCTTACCAGCATTGATGGTGTTGTTTACAACATCATTGAATGCTGCTGCAGCTCCACGGTATGAACTATCAACATTACTTGTAGTTCCATGAGCACTAGCCTGTGTCATATCATTTTGAGCAGCTACATAACCTTTATCAGCATCCTGGAAACCAGTGGTATAAGCGTTTTGAGCAGAAGCAGTACTCATGTTCTTAATTCCATCGTTAAGGTTTACACCAGTTAGTCTAGCATTAGCTCCGGCAAGGGCATTTTGTTGAGCTTCAACTATTGCCTTATCATAAACAGCTTTGTAAACAGCACTATCATTATCTTGGTGAGCATTTGGCGTATCTTTTGCTACATCATTGAATGCTGCAGCGGCACCGTTATATGCATTGTCCACATTCGTGTTATTAGTGTGTTGTGCAGCTTGGTTAGGATTAGTTTGCGCAGATGCATAAGCTGATTGTGCATCGGTGTATCCCTTGTTATACATTGCTGCGTTAGCAGTATCATTAGCCGATTGTTTCTTGTCTTTAGCAAATGCAATGGCACCCTTCTTAGATTGGGCAATCCCATGACTAAGTGCTCGATCATAAATTGCACTAAATACTGCAGACTTGTTATCTTTAGCATGCGTGTCACTTTCGTTGCCATCAATGACGGCTTTGAATGCTGCTGTAGCACCCTGATAGGTTTGATCATAAGTACTATCAGTGCTGTGATTTTCATTCAAGTTAGCTTGAGCTTCAGCATATGCACTTTGAGCAGTGATATATCCACTTACTAAAGCATTACTAAATGCAATTTGATTATGAACTGTATTAACTACATCATTTAGTCTAGTCAAATTACCAAACGCAATCGCACCTTTATCTGAATAAGTTTTAGCCTCACTCAATGCCTTATTATAAGCAGCGATGAATATTGGATTTGTGTTGCCATTTGTACCTAAGTCAGTACTTCCGACAGCTATTTCATTAAATGCTAGAGCCGCACCATTGAATGTATTATCAGCGTTACCACCTGCAACATATGATGCAGGTTCAGTTTGGTTAGGATCAGTTACCGCAGCTGTGTAAGCATTGGATGCATCTTGATATCCCTTTTGATATACCGCATTTTCAGCAGCAGAAGCTTGATTACTTTGTGTTCCAGTAGTCAAGAAGTCTTTTGCCCCCTGAGTAGCTAACTTAGTAGCATATCTATAACCATTTACGTACGCTGGGTAATACATATCTAGTGAAGAGATTTGCTTTTGTGCTCTACCATTTACAACATCATCAATTGCATCATGGTATCCAGCATATACTTGTTGGTAATTGGTATTTCCAGAGGAACTAGTGCCTGGGTAGTTAGCAAATGCATCGCGTTTAGCATTAGATGCATCAACAAAACCTTGATGGTATGCATTAGATTGAACATTATTATTTAGATCATCAGGAGATCCATTAATAAAGCCGCTTACCCCTTGTTGAGACCAATACTTACCGCTAGTAATAGCAAGTCCATAGGTTGAATTATAAATTAAACTTTGACCTGAATTTTCAGGATTGATGTGTGCTGTATTACCTTGACTTCCATCAACAAAACCGTTCTTAGTTCCATCAAAGGCTGCTTTATAAGCATCCTTACTGTATTGAGCTTTAGAATCATCATATGTTGGGTTTGAAGATAGAGCATCATTCATACCATTTTGTTGATCATTAGCTAACTTATATCCTGACATATATGAAACATTTGTACTATTAGCTGTTCCATCATTAAAGAAATCTTGGTATCCAGATTGAGCTTGATTAAATCCATAGTTTTCAGCGTTAGATACCTGATCACTTTGACCTGAACTATCAGGTTGAGAATTACCGGCTGCAAATTGTTGAACACCCTTAATTGCCGCATTAATTGCAGCTTGTTGGGCCTTCTTATAAGCTGCCCAGTATACTGGTTTAGCAGTTGTATCACTTGGATAATTGTTGTTTCCTAATGTACCATCCGCAAATCCGGCATTCGCACCACTAAATGCATCGCTGGCATCATTGACAGTTGTGTAGTTAGTGTTGTTAGGATTGCTATTTGCATCAGTGTACGCTTTAGATGCAATTTGTTGTCCATAAGCATATGCGTTTTTATCAGCTTGAACCCAACTAGTTTGTACATTATTTGCACCGCTCAATTGATCAATGGCACCAGACTGAGCTTTACTTCTTGCTGCATCATATGATGCATTATATGCATCTTGATAAGCACGAGACTGGCTAGAACTAGTATCAAATACTTGCTTAGGCAAACGTGAGATTCCAGCAAAATAACCATCACGGGTACCGTTGAAACCATCTTGTTCATTAGCCGTTGCACTAGTATTTGGATCGGTAGTTGCCGAATTTGGACTAGTTAAACCATTAAATGTTGTAATACCTTGTCTCGATTCTTTAGCGGCAGCATAACCTAATTTATATGCTTGTGTTTGACTATTATCAAGACTACCACTTGGATTATCCAAGTATGCCTGATATCCAGATTGCGCATCATTATAACCTTTTTGTTGTGCTATGCCATCTGCGCTAACAGCTGGAACTTGAGCATCTGCTTGGATGTAAACATTGGCACCGTTAATTGCTGAATTCAAACCACTAGCCTTAGCCAACTTGTATGCATAATCGTATGCGTACTTTTGTGGAGCTAATGATGAGTCCATTGTGGTATTGCTGTTGTAACTACCGTCATGGTATCCATCACGGGTTGCTGCGTAGGCAGCCTTTTGAGTATCAGTACCAACGTAATCTGTACGACTTGGGTTGTTCGAAGCATCTGAGATACCTAGTTGGACATCCTTAGCCATACGGATACCGGCCTTGTAAGATGAATCCTTGCCAGTAGAATCTACCATTGCAGTTTGACCAATTTGAGCATTAAAACCAGCCTTGATTTGGTCATATGCATTAGTGTAAGCAACTGATTCTGCATCGTTCTTACCTTGGTCAGCCTTGTAAGTTGTATCATTAACAGCTTGGAAGTCCCTAATTGCTTGAACTGTTTGTGCTCCAGCTTGACTTCTAGCTTTATTGTATGCAGCTTGATATACAGCAGTTTGTGCAGTAACGTTAGCAACATTTCCTAGTTTTCCATCAGCGAATCCGGCTTGAGCACCATTAAAGATGTCTGAAGCATCTGAATTATTAATGAAGTTGTTCTTGTTATTAACGTCGTCATGTGCCCATGCATAAGCATTGGCAGCATTGGTTTGACCGGCATTGTATGCATCATTTTGTAAAGCATTGTAACCACTTGGGTTGTTCTTTCCAGCAAGTTGATCCAATGCACCTTGGTTAGCAATTGACTTCGCATCGTTGTATGCATTGTTGTATGCATCCTTGTATGCTTGTCTTTGTTGACTCAAGTCAGCTTTTGGACTGTCATTTTGACCATCAGCGTATCCGGCAACAGTACCGTTGTAACCATCATTGTATGCATCAATAAAGTTTTGATCACGATTTGCTTGTTTCAATTGTTCTGATGTTTGAGCAGTTTTCTTTGCTCTCGCGTCTTCAGCACCATTGGTTGCACCTGAAAGTGAGTTGAAACCAATTAGGTAAGCTGTATCAGTTGAAGCATTGGTTGATTGGTTATTTTGAGCTGCATCGATACCACTCTTAGCTGCATCGGCACCATTTTTTTGTGCGTCAGTTTCAAGAGTAGATCCACTTGGATTGTAATCATTGTTTAATACATAGCTTTGCGCACCATAATTTCTTGCATCGTTTGCCATCTTCATAGCGTAGTTGTATGCAGTGACGTAGTCTAATGATGACTTGCTCAAATCACGCTTAGTGTTGGCATTTGCATCATTGTAAGCATCCTTAGTTGCTTGGTAAGCGTCACCTGAATCCTTAGTGTCATCTTCGTTTTGCTTGTTAAATGCATCTTTGTATCCATTAACAACCTTTTGACCAGCAGCATATGCTTGTTGACTCTTATCATCTTGGTAAGTCAAACCACTTAATGGTTGATCTTTCGATGCTTGAGCATAAGCAGCCTTAGCATTGTTGTAACCATCGATGTCAGCTTGAGTGTCACCAGTAGGTGCAGTCTTACCAGTCATATAATCACTAAATCCTTCGGCATAATGTTGTTTAATTAGTGTTATAGCCGCGCTATAAGCGTCCTTGTAAACCTGATTACTATTATTAGGATCTGATGGTGAAAGTGTATTAGCTGCATCAGGATTATTATGCAATGCTTGCTTAGCAGCCATTGCTGCTTCAAACGCTGTATTATACATTGGACCAGTTTGTGATTGTTGAATTTCACCATTAGCCACATTTTGTGCCGCAGTCAACGCTGTTATCGCTTGATTAAATCCAATCTTCTTTGCACTACTATCAGTAGAACTTGGTTGAACGTTAAGGTTCAAAGTACCATTTGAATTTGTAGCCGCGTTAATGGCTTCTTGATAACCAGCATTAGCTTCTTCAAATCCTTGTTGCAATAGTTTTTTAGCTTGATCTGAATTGACTGAAGTTTCATCAGCTGTACTCTTACCGTTGGAGTATTGAGAACCAAATTGGTTAGCACCATTTTGGTATTGAGTTTGTAGAGCTGAGACAGCCTTGTTGTATACGTCTTGATATGAAACAGGCTTGCCTGCTGGTAGTCCTGCTGGATTATCTGGGTTGGATGAAACGGCGTTAGCAGCATCCTTATAAGCCTGCTGTGCATCATTATATGCACCTGGTTGGCTAGAATTGTTTTGACCATTGATAGCATCTGTTAATCCATCTTGAGCAGCCTTGGCCATGTCACGACCCATAGTATAAGCCTGAGTAACATTACCAGTTGGTTGACGGTTATTTAAGAAGTCATCATGACCACGTTTGGCATCATCATAACCAATGTTTTGAGCAAGTGATTGAATTCCTTCATCACTTGATCGTGCAATACCATTCTCATAGTTATTAGCACCCGTCATAGCTTGTTGACCACCATTATTCCATGCTAATTGATATACATAGTTATAGGCAGCAGCTTGGGATGGATTAATTGGATTACTGTGTTCTTTGTCACCATTAGCACCATCTTTGTATCCATTAACTGATGCATAGTATCCATTAACAGCAGCATTGTATGCAGCAACTTGCGCTGGTGTTTTTGAACCGTCTTTACCATAGTCAGTAATTGAACCATTGGTATTAGCATCGGCAATTCCTTGTTTTACTTGTTCAGACATGTTCTTTCCAGCTAGGTATGAGGCATCATGATTATTATCATCAATAGTTTGAGGGTTAGCATTAGCATCATTAAAACCTTTTTGCATTTGATTGAAAGCATTAGCTCTAGCGACACTTAGTGCATCCTTACCAGATGGTGCATTGTTAATGTTTCCAGCTTGGAAATCAGCTTGACCTTGATTTACAGCATTAAGAGCTTCAGCTTTAGCCTTTTTATATGCATCTTTAAAGACTTCTGATTTTCCGTTTAAGATACTGTCATCATTAGAACCAATAGTTCCTGCACTGAATCCAGCTTTAGCACCCTCAAAAGCTTCAGAGGCATCTGTTGATGCAGCATATTTATTATCTGCCTTAACATTACCCTTAATTGCATTGTAAGCATTTGTAGCATTTTGCTTTCCAGCATCATATGCCGCCTTTTGTGGGGCACTCCAATTGCTTTGACTGTTATTTTGACCAGTCATTGCATCTTGTGCACCTTGGTTAGCAATTTCTTTAGCTTTTTCAAACGCCTTCTTATAAGCATCAATATAAGCTGGTGATTTCCCTGTCATGTCAGGAATCGATCCACCGTTAGGGCCAGCCAAATATCCATCTTGTGCACCGTCAAAGGAGTCCTTTTGACCTTGCGTTGCACTGGAACCTAAATTACCACCTTGTTCATAGGTGTTATATCCACTCATACTATCTGAGTAGGAATTGAATCCAAGCATAAATTCTTTATTAGCCTTTTGTGCTGGAGTTAATTGATCATTTGTAGTTCCGTTGGCAGCTGCATCATGACCCTTGTTTGCATCAGTAAAACCATTTGCTTTAGATTGTTCAATTTGTGTGGTTCCAGTTGGCTTACTTTGACCAGCTAGATATTCACTAGCACCGATAGATCTGGAATTTTGAGCTTCATTCACTGCTTTATCATAAGCTTTAATATAGTCAAACGACTTACCGGCAGCCCTTAATTGATCATCATTTTGAACACTTCCACTGGCTGTCATTACAGCTTCAACACCAGCATTTGCCCCATCGTATCCATCAATTTGATGTTGATTTTGACTTCCTGCACTTCCTTGACTATTCATCGCATTTTGATATCCCGCATGAACAAGTTGTCCTTGATTGAAACCGTTTTGAACTCCACTTGTGGAATTAGCAGCGATAAGAGAACCACTCATTGCAGAGCTATATCCTGACTTAGCATCATTATAGCCTTGGATTAATTCACTAGGTGCAGTAGATGAAGCTGTTTGCCCACTTAGATATTGTGAACCACCTAATTGATAATTAGACTTCATTTGATCCACAGCCGACTTGTAAGCATTAACATATGGAACAACAGAAGCGTTACTGTCACTAGCAACAACGACATCTGATACATCAGGATTAGCATCAAAAGCTATTTTGGCAGCATTTGCTGCAGCTAAAGCCTTTTGATAAATTGCATCGCTATTCTGATCACCTGTTGTATTACCGTTAGCAACTTGATTTGCCGCTTTCAATACTAATTGACCTTCATCAAAACCAGCTTTTTGGACTGGGTTATCTGATGAACTAGCAGTACCGTTTAGATTATTGCCATTAATGGATTCGTTGTATCCACTTAACATGTCATTAAATCCTTGGTTAACCAGTGCTTGGGCTTGAGTTGATGCCACACCGCTTAGACTAGCAGAACCATTACCATTTGCGTATTGATTTACAAATTGGTCTTGTCCTGCAACATATTGACCTTGTAGGTATGTCTTAGCAGCATTATAGGAATCGTTGTATGCAGTTGATTTATTAGAAAATGATTGACTCGAAGTATCTTGTGGATGAGCAGTGACATAGTTAAATGCATCGTTGTATGCAATTTGAGCATCACCATATGCGTTAGCATCTTGTGCTGTTCCTTGACCACTATTAGTTGCATTTTCAGCATCAGATAGTCCACTGGCTGCTGATTTGGCAGCATTAAAGCCAGCCATGTATGCAGCAGTAGTTGATTGTGGGGTCTTACCTGTAGCAAAGTCATCATGACCACTCTTAGCTTGGGTGTAACCGGCTAGTGTAGCGATTGAATTGTAATCATTACCACTTGTTGGTTGACCCGTATTTTGAACGAATGCTTGTGCTCCATTATTAGCACTAGCAGTGGCAGTTGAAATTGCTTGAGCGTATGAATCACCATATACCTTGCTTTGAGGTGCATCACTTGAGCTAGGAGTTTGACCACTATTAGTTCCATTGATTACATCCCTGTATCCGGCAATAGTTGCATTAAAAGCAGCCACTTGTGCTGGAGAACCTGAAGCCGTCGCACTAGGGTTAGCTATAGCAGCACTAATACCATTTGCTCTATCAATTGCCATATGAACTCCAGCATTGTAAGCAACGTTAGTATTGGTATTATCTGCATTACCACCTAGTTGGGATTCATATCCTTCACTAGCATTGTTATAACCATTATATAAAGCTTGATTAGTGGCATCGGTTTGATTTTGTTTACTTGTATCATCAGCATTCTTAGCAAAGTCAGCAACCCCGTTCATTACATTCGCACTAGCTTCTGATTGTGCCTTTTTATATGCAGCAACATATACGGAAGTACTACCAGATGGAATTACACCATTACCGCTAATTCCAGCTACAAAACCATCATGAGCACCATTGAAGGTGTTGTATGAGTCAGTTCCAGCACTGTATGGGTTTGTATTTGAAACGGATAGGTCTGACTTAGCTTGGTTATAGCCAGTAACCGCATTGTTCTTACCTGTTTGATATGCATCTAATTGTTTTGCTTTGAATTGAGAAGTATCAGTTGTTGGATTGGTTGACATTGCATCAATTGCACCTTGAGTGGCCTTAGCTTTGGCATCTTGGTATGCAAGGTCGTATGCAACACGTGAGGATGGGAAGACTTCATTGTTATTATATTGAGTAGTTCCGTTCTTACCATCTCTGTATCCATCAATTGCCCCTTCGTAACCACGTTGTTGTTCCTTGTAGGCAGCGTTATATGGAGCAGTATCTGATGTTGCATTTTGTGCATCGTTGTAACCAATTACAGCGTCAACATAAGCATAGAACCCTCTCATGTATGAAGAGTTGTTCTTTTGATCATCTGTTAAACCGGTTGTGTCCTTGCTTTGATGACTCTTAGCGTATTCAAAACCTTGGGAAGCATAGTTGTATCCTTCCATGATCTTGGAGTATTGACTGTTTGACTTATCAGGAGTTTGTCCTCTTACGAAGTTAGTTGAACCTGTTAGAACAGCATTCTTAACGTCATCGTAAGCCTTAGCGTATGACTTTCTGTATGCCAAACTAGTTTGTGCTAATTGTGCATCAGTTTGCTTAGAACCTGAAATTGCATCCTTATATCCGGCAGTAGCACCACTGTTAGCGTCATTTTGAACTGAATCGGCTGTTGGTGTGGTGTTGTTTTGCATTGCGGCGTTGTAACCAGACAATGCTCTTTGACCTACGGCTAGACCTTGTTGAGCACCGGAAGTAACGTATCCATATGCATTAGTATCCGGATAGTTAGGACCATTTAATGCGTTATCGAAACCATTGTTGGCATCGTTGAAACCTGCAGTGTATTCAGTTGAGGAGTTATCTGGAAGTGGTTGACCACTTAGAAGTTGTTGTACCCCATTTGAGTAAGCTGTTGAAAGTGTGTAAACAGTTGCACTGTATGCTTGTAAATATACTGGGTTGTTTGCGTTAGCATCAGTTGATGGAACCATATTTAGGATGTCTGGGTTCATATCAAATGCAGTCTTTGCAGCAACAGCTGCAGCAAACGCTTTTTGATATGATGAATCATTATTACCAGAATCTGGAGTAGTTTGGCCACCAGTTACTTCATTAACAGCATTTAGAGCTTGTTGTCCTTCAGCAAATCCTGCAGTGGCAGCACTTGTTGATAATGTCGGAGTATTTGCCCCATTCATACCATCTTTGAAACCTTTAACAGCTTCATTGAAACCTTGATTAATTGCATTAATGCCTTGGTTTGACTTAGCAGAACTTGTATCAGCCTTAGATGTACCTAATGCGTACTTGTTCAAGAATTGTTGCTTACCAGCGTTGTATTGAGCGTTTAGATCTTGTTTTGCTTGATTATAAGCATATTGGTAAGCCGCAGACTTATTAGTTTGTGTAACAGATGTGTCATCTGGGTTACTTGCAAGAGCTGTGCTTGCGTCATTGTAAGCAGTTTGAGCATCATTGTATGAATTCAAATCACTAATAGTACTTTGTGAATTCTTGTTGCCCGCTTCTGCTTCTGCCAAACCAATCTTAGCAGCGTTAACAGCTTGGTAACCAGTCTTGTATGATGCGTTGTTACTGTTATTTTGGTTGTTTAGTCCATCAGCAAAACCAGTTCGTGCTTTAGCATAACCAATTTGTTTAGCTTGAGCAGATAAACTGTTGCCTTGAGGAATGCTTGTGTTATTTACATATGCATTAGCACCATTTCTAGCATCTTGAGAACCTTGCTTCTTGGCTTGCTTATATGCGTCATTGTATACGTAAGCTTGTGTAGGATCAGATGGTTGAATGTTGTCACTTGTTCCATTTGCACCATCTTTGTATCCAGCGATGAAACCAAGGTATGCTGCCTTTTGAGCGGCACTTCCCTTGTATGAGTTACCTTGAGTTGGATCAAAGTTGGCATCATCAATACCACTGTATTTATCCTTATCCATTTGGGCACCAGCTTGGTATGAAGGATCAGTATTCGAACGACTTGCACCACTAAAGTCTTGATCACTGTAACCTTGTGATGCAGCTTGATAGCCCTTACTTTCAGCGTTACCTAAAGCATCGGTTGCGCCATACTTAGTATCATTACCATTTGCAGCAAAGTCTGCGACCCCTTGCTTGGCAACGGCCATTGCGGCTGCTCTAGCTTTGTTGTAAGCAGCTTGGTATTCAGCTGGTTGACTTGAAATGTCACGGGTTGCACCGACTGTTCCATCTGCGAAACCAGCCTTGGCACCATTGAAGGTATTAACCATGTTAGTACCGTTGTTGCTTGGTTTTGTTGCGTGGATGTTAGCTTGTGCTTCGTTGTATCCATCTTGAGCATTTTGCACACCAGTATCGTATGCCATTTGTTGTTCAGGGTTCCAACTTGAGTAAGCAACTGGCTTAGTGCCACTAAACGCGTTTTGTGCACCTAAGTTAGCCTTAGCGACCGCATCGTTGTATGCATCTTGTTGAGCTGCAGTGTATGAGTTGGATTGAGTATCTGCACCCTTGTTGTCAGAAGGCTTAGTTGAAAGAGTATTTCCGGCGTTGGCACCTTGTAGGTAACCATCCTTAGTACCGTAGTAAGCGTTCTTGGCATCCCCAGTTAATCCTGAGTCATCTTGGTTACCAGAAGCAACCGCAGCATTTGAACCACTAGCAGTAGCGACCCCTTGGTTGAAACCAGTTACGTAAGGTCTGTCAGTATTAGTTGGTTGAACTGAGCCTGAAGTTTGACCCGCTTGTTTACCATCTTCGAAACCACTAGCAGCGGTGTTTACACCGGTTGCATAGTTGCTGTCTGATTGCTTAACTTGTTGATCAACAGTTCCCTTGGTGTAGTCATTAGCACCGGCTTGTTGACGACCAGAAGCATTACCTTGGTTGTAGGCGTTTTGATAAATTGCGTTGTCGCCTTCAGTTGTTTGGTTAGCGTTCTTGTTTGTTGAATCACCCTTAGTGCTTGCAGCACCGTCTTTGTAACCATCAACGGCACCCTTGTAACCTGATTGGTAAGCACTAGCGTTAACACTGTTTTGACGAGAAGCTGGAACTGAAGTATCGCTTGAAGTGTTTGGATCGTTCTTCACAGCGTTAATACCATCGTTAGCACCGACTTCTTGTGAGTATGTCACTGCGTATAGTGGTGATGTGTTAGTTGTGTTTCTTGTGTTGTTTTGAGCATCGACTAAGGCACCCATAGTGTCCTTGTAGCCTGGTTCGGCGTTAGCATTGATATCTCTCTTACCTGCTAAGAAGTCGTTCATAGCGTCTTGGTAACCCTTTTGAACGGACTTAGCCATGTCGTATCCGGCCTTGGCATTTGGATTAGCTGGTTCGCTTGTAGGAGTTGTGCTTAATCCTTCCTTAAATCCAGCAGTGGCATCGTTATAAGCTTGTAGGTACACAGCTTGGTTAGCAACTGTTGATTGACTACTTGGATTTGCAACTAGACCAGACTTAAAGTCTGATAGACCTTCTTCACTAGCGGTAATAGCGTCATTTCCGGCCTTGTTGTAAGCCATTACGTATACCGCAGTATGCCTTGAATCAACGGCAATTGGAGAGAATCCACCCGTTTGTTTTACTGAAGCGATTACGTCAGCAACACCCTTGTAAGTGTCTGAGGTAGAGTCGCTTGCACTTGGTGAGGCCTTGCCTTCAGCTGCTTGGTAGTCAGCCTTGGCTTGTTTACCTACTGCATATCCACGGTTGTATTCCTTAGAAACGTTGGCGTTGTTAGCACCACTAATTCCATCGGAGTAACCTGCTTGGGCATCAGTATAACCAGTTTCGTAGTTATTATCTTCTGCGCCCATTGCGCTACCCTTCAAGAAGTCGGTTGCACCGATTTCTTTTCTACCGACGGCATTACCTTGGGCATAGCCTTCTTGGTAAGCTGGGTTGTTCTTGTCAGGAGAAGCATCTTTATTAGCAGTTGATCCTTGGGTGCTTGCATTACCGTCGTGGTAACCATCCAAGACGGCGTTGTATCCAGTCTTGTATGAGCTATCACTTGAGACTTGGTTATTATTAACCGCATCATTTGGTCCAAGATTTTGAGCAGTTGATGCTGATTGAGCCAACTTAGTCATTGCATCGTTGATACCTAATTGTTGAGAAGCAGCAATTGAGTATACAGCTGAAGTGCTTTGCTTGTTAACTTGGTTGTTATTAGCATCGATGATTGCTTGGATAGCATCCTTGTAACCAACTAATTCTGGGTGCGCATTAGGATTTAGGTTACCAGATTGAGCATCTAATAATGCTTTTTGGTATCCAGCTGAGTAAGTTTGCGCAGCTTGGATTCCGGCAGTTTGGCTAGCATTGGCTCCGGTTGCGTTTGGATTAGTTAATCCGTCTTGGAAACCAATTTGAGCGTCTTTGTATGCTTGATCGTAAATCTTTTGAGGTTCGCTGTATGGAAGACTTGCGTGACCTTGACCACCGATAAAGTCGTTAGCACCTTGAGTAGCACTTGCTCTGGCTTGACTCAATGCAGTGTTGTAAGCATTAGCGTATTCAGCATTAACGCTGTCGCTAATTTGTTTTTCAGAAATACCGTTCTTGGCTTCATCAGTAGTTGCGTTATTGTAGTCATCCAATGCCTGTTTTGCACCGGCGTAGGTTTGACTGCCATCTGAAGCTTGGTCATTGACAGCTTTAACGTAACTATCATGCTTGTTTGCACCAGCGTTGTATCCAGAAATGTATGCCTTGGTCTTACCGGCTTCCATTTGGGTTTGTTGGTCTGTTCCATTGATCAAACCATCTTGGTAACCAGATTTGGCAATGTTGTAACCATCAATGTATTCATTATTAGTTTCTTGTTGAGGCTTACCGTTTACAAAGTCGCTAGCACCAATTTGCGTTTGGTTAGTTTCTCTGGATAACTTGTAAGCATTTTCGCTCAGGTCGTTATCTTGATCAGTTGGGATTGGTTGTTGTAGATATTGGTAGTATGCACCTGTATAGATTGCTTTGTACGCCTCTGTTTGACCGTTATCGTATCCAGTCGGAATAGTTAGGTTGTTAATATCAACCTTAACGTCGTTATCTGAGTCATCCTTAGCTTGTTTCAAAGCAGCTTGTGCGGCTACGTAACCCTTGTAGGCAGTGGTAGTTGTATCGGCCGGTTGACTTGAAGCCATGGCACCAGCGTAGATGTTCTTACCATATACATAACCTGTACTTTGGGCGTTTTCACTCGGCTTAGCATTGTTAGCCTTGAATGCGGTCAATAGACCGGACTTAGCCTTGTCCCAACCGTTTTGGTAAGCAAAACCATCAAGGTTGTTTGGATTGTTAGGATCGGTTCTAGTTGTTCCGTTAACAAAACCAATTGCACCGTTAGTGTAAGCAGTAACGGCATCTTGGGCGGCAATGTAGTAAACCTTCTTGTATAGACTTGATTTACCATCTAAAGCAGTCTTGGTTACCCCACTGTTTTTAACATCGTTAAATGCGTCGAAGACAGCTTGGGTAACATCGTCACTTGCTGTGGTTGCTGGAGTTGATTGGTTGTTAGCGTTTTGGAAGGCTTGTGCTTGTGCTTGAGCTTTACCTTCTGCTAGACCGGCTTGGAATGCGGGACCAGTGGTGATGAAACCTTGGTTCTTGTAGTTGGTCATATCATCATCAGAAGTTGATCCAGTGATTCCAGCTTGGAATCCAAGTGCCTTGTTCAAGTAACCTTCACTGTATGCTGGTGTGTTATCGTATTTGAATGCACCAGTGTATGGAGTTTGGTTATCAAATGCACTTTGGCCGTTGTTGTATTCAGTTTGTAGTGAGTTGAATAGGATGTTGTAGAAAGCATTGTAGACAATACTATCCTTGTTCAAGTCACTTTGGTTTTGACCAGTACCTCTCAACATATCGTTGTATGCGTCGATTACGGCATTACTTGCATCATTGTTAGCGTATGTGCTAGTTGGCAAGCTTGTGTCGTTCTTGACGTGCATTGCTGTTGAAATGTTGGCAGCAGTGTTAATAGCTGCTTGGTAAGTAGCTTGACCTAGTTGGTAACCATTTTGGTATTGTGGTGAGTTACTGCTACTTGAACCTGATAGTCCGTCTTGGAAACCAGCAAGAATTGCATTAATAACAGCGTAGTAAGCTAATGTCTTACCACCCTTGTCTTGTGGTGTAGTAGCACCAGTTACTCGACCATATACCAAGTCATTGTATGCTTGAGTACCAATTTGTTGACCAGTAGTCAATGCTTGGTTGTAGGCCAACTTGTAGATCTTGCTCTTGTTTGTAAGAGTAGTTGTTGTTTGTTGTGAGTTTGGATTGTATGCACCATCACTGTATCCTTGAACAGTTGCGTTGTATGCATCGTTAGCATCAGTGTTACCAGAAATGTTAGCTGGTTCTGAACTTGCATCAGCGTTTGCAGCATTAACTCCAGCTTGGAAGTTTTGGTATTGAGCTAGACCCGCTTGGTATCCAGCTGAGTTAACGTTGGCACCGTTTTGGGCTGCCTTTTGGTTGAAACCATCACTGGCGTCGTTGTATCCAGCGATACCGAAACCGTTAGTTGGAGTTGCATTACCTGCTAGGTATGCGTTGTAACCATCAGCGTAACGCTTGTTACCACGAGCATCTATGAATTGACGTAGTGCTTGGTATAGTGGTGCAGTTGTATCGTTAGTTGCATTGTAGTTAGTTCCTTGAAGGTTTGCCAAAGAACCGTAGTATGCGTCTACGGCTGTTCCATATGCAACTGTTGGATTGTTTTGTGATGTGATGTTCTTTCCTTGAGCATCAAGTACTAGGAATGCTTGCTTTGCACCTACGTTTTGCGCGTTAAATGCATAGTAACCAATTGCAGTGGCACCGGCAGTGTCGGCTGTGTAGGTTCCAGCATCTTCGATTCCTAAATCTTTGTTTGTCTTGTTTAAGTTAGTTAATGCAGTGTTCAAACCTGCACTGGCGGCATTGAAACCGGCAGCGTAGTTACTTTGATAAGCAGCAGTTTGCCCAGATGGAGTGGTTAGCTTTTGGTTGTTAGCAAAAGCGTTGGCACCATCAATGTAACCTTGAGCGTCCTTTTGAGCTTGAACGTATGCTGCGTACTTTTGAAGACCAGCATTAAAACCAATTACGTAAGAGTGATCAGTACTTGTAGTAGTTGGGTTTTGAGTAACTTGAGCTTGACTGTAAGCATCGTTAAAACCTTGAGTAGCAGCTGAAATACCGTCTGCGTACTTGGCATCAGTAGTTTTAACGGCGGTACTAATAGCGTTATTTACATAATCGTTAGCACCAGCAGTACGACGACCTTCATTCATACCAAATTGGTAACCAGAGTTGTAAATAGCTGGTTGAGTTGTGTCCTTGTTAGTTAATGTTGGGTTAGTTCCAGCGGAACCATCCTTGTAACCATCAACGGAAGCTTGGTAACCTAGCTTATATGAGCTTGGTTCACTGCTTTGGTTAGCAGCACTATCACTTGCAGTGTGACTTGCATTTGCGTTAGCTAAAACTGCGGAAAGACCGTCTTTCTGACCTTGAGCAAAAGCAGATTGAGCTTGTACATATGCTTTTCGATAAGTTGTTGCAAGAACAGTCGTATCATTTTGAGCATAAGGTTGAGGCAAACCATTTTGGAAGTCTCTAATTGCATTTGCACTAGCAATTGGACCAATGGTCTTAATGTATCCAGCTAGTTGAAGTTGGTTTAGACCAGCATCTGACTTACCTAGAAGTGCTTGGTAAGCACCAAATTTTGCTTGCTTATAAACAGTAACGTCACCTTGATAATTGTCTGAGCTCAATTGATCTGGACTAGTTGCTTGGGCTTCTTTAAGCGTTCTTATATCCTTACCATTAAGAGAGTTAACAGCTTGTTGAACGGCAGCAAACCCACTTTGTGCTGAGGCAAAACCAACATCTCCAGCACCTAAAAATGGGATATCATCCTTATTTACAGAAGGACTTTGTGAAGGTTTTACACTTGATCTAGCACCATTTACTAATGATTTACCCAGGTTAAATCCGTAGATTTCTGCATAATTTGCATTAGCATCCGGATTAGGATCAGATGGATTAGAAAGTGATAAAGCATTATTGAATCCAATTGCTACTGATAAGTATGAAGACATAATATCAGTAAGATTTGCAGATTGGATATATTTATACTGTTGACCGTTAAAACTACCAATTTTTGTTGAAGATCCAACATTTTCATCTGCGGTGAAATAATAAATAGCGTATTTATCATTAATTGCTTGTTGAATACCAACTTGTGGGAAGCCTGCTATATTGATATTTTTTGTTGAATCATAGGAAGGTATAGATGAACCCTTAACTGTGGTTTTATAATCATTCATCCCCTGAGTGAAAGCTGGATTATTAAAGTTCTTTAAATTTTTTAAATCAGAATTTCTAGCATAAGTAACACCAGCCAAGTATGAAGCTTCTTGGTATCCTTGAATAAATGCTGCTGGGTTGGCAGAGTTATTGTAACTAGCTAGTTGTGTGTAGTCTGCGTCAGGGTTACTTGCATCAAATGCTTTGTAACCAGCCACTGCACCATCGTATCCACTCAAGTAATCAGCACTGGTTTGGACATTAAATGTTCGACCAGCCTTTGCGTTACCGTTACCGTTGATGGAGTCATTGATACCATCAGTAGTTCCTTGATTAGTTTGGGCAACATTACCTTGACTAGTTTGCATAGCCCCATTGCTGTCGTACTTAACCTTTCCGTTACTTCCCTTGTTGTATCCTTCAGTGGTATTCGTATATGTTGTACCATCAGTAGTTTGAACAACCGAACTGATTCCATAGGTAAGTCTCATCCCAACGAATGAATTGTTTACCAAAGTCTTAGGGATGGTAAATGTTATTGGTACGACTTGACCATCTTGATAATTTGATGACAATGCTTGAGTAGCTGAGTATTGATTTGGATCAGCTGGAGCATTGGCATTTGTGATTGTTGAGTTGGTACTTGGATTGTTAATTAATTTACTTGGCGTTCTTACGATTGTTGAATCTCCACCAGTGTATACACCGACATAGATTGGACCGTTGGATGGGTCATACTTGGCAACTTTAGCGTATGCAGTCACCACAGCTGTTCCGTCTGCGTTTAATGTCTTAGTAACTGGACCAACGAATGAGACTGATGGAACATCACCAATTTCTAGTCGATTAGGATCGGTAATCTTACCAGAAACACTATTTCCGGAGCTGTCGATACCAGTGTAGTTAGTTGAACCAGAAGGTAAATTGAAGTAGTAGAATAGCTTATTATCAACTGATACGGTGTATGCACTAATTGCATTATTACTAAATGAACCTGTACTTGGGTTTTTGGCTAAAATAACGTGACTAGCACCGACGTTATTTACATTCAAATTACCATAGAATGGAATCATTCTTTGACCGGTACTATCTGTAGTAACAACTAGATTCCCACGGTTACCAACGTTCATTGATCCACCGGCAGCAAAGTTTATAATTCCATTAAATGCAGCGGCTTGTCCAGGGTTGTTAGTTAATTTAATTTGAATTAAACCACCATTTAAGACGTTCACGTTTGTGTAAGCCTTAAAGTCGAATACTTGGTTATAAACATCCGGTTGCATAGAATCTACGATGTAGTTAATGGCACCACCATTAACGTTGATTGTAGTTGAACCATTAGTAGCAATACCACCACCAGCGTAGTTACTACCACCATTTTGTGAGTAACTTGGAATAATGTTTAGTGTAGCATCTTTGTTAACGTTTAGTTGGCCACCACTATAGAAGTAGATTCCCCAGTCACCACCATCAAATGTACTTTGACCATTACTCTGACCACGTGGAATCAATGTCATCTTAGAACCTTGTCCTAGAGTAACATTCCCGGTGGCGTTGATTATGGTTGCACCAATGGATTTAGCAACTGTACCGAAGTAGTTAGCATTTGGTTCAAGAATGAAGTTTTTAATTTCCAAGTTTTCTTGATTCCCCCCACCTTCAACAACGACTCCATTGCTTCCAACAAATGGAGAGTAATATGTTGGATTGGAAGTATCTTGAGGTACCAACACGTTAACGTTACCAGCAAAATAGGTATCGTTGCTAGTGGCACTCAATAATTGTGAACCAATGTAGTTGATGTTCTTGTAGTGTAGGGTTTGACTACTGTCAGCAGGCGCAAATGGACCGTAGTAGTTGTATCCATAAAGTGCTTGAATATTTTGAATATTGATTTGAGAAGCAGTATTAACTCTATATGATACACCGTGCATATCCAACATGTGGAATTGACCATCAACGGTGAATGGACCAGGATTACCGTTGTAAGTGTTGTTATTTTCAATGCTAAATGGTGCGCCGGTAAAGTCCACATCAGCTGCTAGTTTTACAGTTTTAACGTTACCTGGAGTCCCCCCACCAGTTGTATAGTTAGCTTGACCGTTAGTCATTACAGCATCAAATTGGTTAGAGTTGGTAACATAAGCTACTCCTTGGTTGATGTTTTTTACAACATCGTTAAAACCAGTAACATAAGCTGAACCATATTGAGATGATGTGATTGCCTTTGGCAAGTTATTGTTTAGATAGTTGTTCTTACTATCATATTGTGCCTTAATGGCATCCTTAGCACCAATGTATGCCAAGTCGTATGGATTTTGTGAGTTATGTAAATCCGTATTGCCGTTGTCATAGAAGTCATATGATGTAGAAGTTCCATCCCCCTTAACACCTGTCCACTTACCTGCTTCGGCATCAGCATATCCTTGTTGAGTCAAGGCGTAGGTCACCCCTTGATCGAATGCTGTAGCTAGACCCGCTTTTTGGGCGTACTTGTTCCTATCATTTGTGATTAAAACGTCATTTGCAGTGGGAACATTAATTGTAAAACCATTAGTGAATTGCACACTACGGTTTGTGGTTTGATTTAATTTTCTTAAAAGTGTGTCTTGGTAATTTTGAGCAGAAGCATATCCAGCTTGAGTATCATCAGCACCACCCTGGTTAGGGTTACTTGGGGTGTTGTAACTTAGTGGAGTACCATCTGTAGGAGCTGAGGTGTATGAAGTGTTATTACCAGATCCAGTATCTTGGTTGGTAGTGTTGTTAACACCACCAGTGTCACCTTTGGCACCGTCTGAAGTATTACCAGTGTAACCTTGTGGCCTATTAGGGGTGTTACCGTAGTATGTTGTATCTTGAGTACCTGTACCTTGGCCTTTAGTGTCAGTGCTGTATGCGTTCATTGCACTAAGAGCACCAGCATAACCAGCTTGGTAGTAGTCTTGGGCTTGGCCACTATAGTTCACTGCGTTATTTCCCTTGTTGTTATAAGCATCAGAAGCACCTTGGCTGATTTGTTGACTGAATTGCGCTGAGTTATTAGTATTGTCAGTGGTGTTTGATGAGCTATCTCCATCACGGTTAGTTAATTGATAATCGCCATCGCCTTGTTGACTATTATTAGAGTCTGATTGATTTTGGGCAGACTGATCCCCTGAATTATTAGAATTATTGCTATCAGAACTATTGCCAGAATTAGAATTATTTTGATTATTATTATTTGATTGGACCACTTGTTGTGTGTTGTCATCAGCTTTAGCAGAAACACTATTCATGCCATAAGCGGATGCACCCAAAACAGACAAAGTCGCAATGGATACTACTACCCATTGTTTCTTTACCTTTTTCATGATCTTTTTATCATTAGATTTTATGAATTGATTTTTATTATATTGCATACATATCGCCCCTCTTGTCACGATTTTATGTACCTATACAAGGTGTACAATTATCCTAATCTTAATTTAACACTATTCTACTCTTATGTTCATAAAAAAGGCCTAATAATCATATTCTTAAATATTTCTTAATTATTTTAATCAAGTTTATATATGTATACAAAAAAAGAGCCACTGGAATTAACCAGTGGCTTCTTTTTTGTTAGCAATTATTTAATAACTGCTTTGACATAAGTCTTGTTAGAAGTAATGTATTCATTCTTGCCAACGTATAGACGAGTAATTCCATGGAATTTAACCACTTTACGTACGTGGAATACTTCTCCACGGTACAATCTTCTTACTGAATTACGTTCACTGAATGTCTTGCCTGTATGGATCAATGTTCCAGTAGGCTTGATTACACGGTACTCCTTGTATTGTTTCTTGTAGTAAGCGCTTTGTACTTGTTGACTTGCGGTTACCACATCACCGTTACTCAAACGATATCTTGGGATACGGTTCTTGTAGTACTTCACACCAACAACTCTAAATACAGTTGAATTGTATCTTGCTGAGTAAGCATATTCTCTGATTCGAGTGTGGTTAGTGAATTTAACACGGTTATGAGTGAAGATAGTCCCTACATTGTAGATGTATCTTGGCATATGTCTCTTCATTTCCTTCTTGTATGTCGCAACGAAAGTACGAGCATAAGTTGCAGAATGATGAGTGTAAATGTCCTTAGGAATTGCATGACGTTCTAGCGCCTTGTTAATTCCGGCCTTCTTACCGTGTGATCTTTGAATCTTGATTTCGTGCTTCAAACCTTCCTTGAAGGTATAGCTGTATAGCTTGTCCTTGTTTAGAAGATCCTTAGCAGAAAGCTTCTTGTTCTTCTTAAGAGTTCTCTTAGCAGCTTCGATACCCTTTAGGTAACCATTGTAACCACTTATGAATGCAGCATCCTTAGTCTTAAGAATGTCGCGGTTGGCCTTAGTATCACCCTTAGCGGCAAGTCTCATTCCAGCTAATCCATCCATAGCTGTCTTGTAACTTTCCTTGTAGTATTCGTTGTTTGACTTAGAGCCTCTCTTCTTAAGAGCATCGTAGAAACCGGCCTTAGCTTGAGCATATTGTTCTTTGTATGCCTTAGCAACTGCAGGATCGGTAAACTTAGGTGCCTTATCGTTCTTCCAGAAGTCTAGCGGAGCAGAAGTATCTGTTGGGATACTTGCCTTACCCTTAGCAAATCCGATACCAAATGCAATGTTGTAGTAAGCATCATTTGTACCAGCTTGAGTTGACTTACTGTTGTAACCATTGTAGAAACCACTTAGGATTCCAGCATAAGCATCACGGTAAGCAATTGGGTCTACACCGTTTGGAACTGGGATTTGACTTAGGTCAGCTGGTAATTGCTTGTTAGCCTTTGCATCAGCAACAGCTTGAGAAACAGCAGCTTCAGCAGTAGCTAGTCCCTTTTGGTAATCAGGATCTGTGCTACCAGTGTTTGGATGACCATCAGCAATATCTTGTAGTGCTAGTACGTATTGGCTAGCTCTTTGACGTCCAGCAACAGCAGCTGGAGTGTTTGAAGTTGCGTCCTTGTCGTCTACACCATGTAGCTTGTCTAGGAATGCATTAGTTGCATCGTTGTAAGCTTGTGATTGCGCCTTTTGAGCAGCACCGTTTTGGCCCTTAGTTGCGTCTGGTTCGTTTGCGTTTGCAGCATCTGCACCAGTCTTAGCAACCTTTAGACCATCTAGGTAAGCTTTCTTGAAGGCGTCACGGTAAGCGATTGACTTATTGCCTAGGTTATTAGCGATGTATGCATCGATATCTTCAGGCTTGATGCTTCCATCAGTAGCAGCCTTGTTGTATCCATCAACAGTACCGTTGAATCCATCCTTTTCAGCTTGAGGAGCAGCGGCAGAAGGTTGGTTAGTTGCGTCAGCCTTAGCTTCTTCAACACCCTTAGCAGCATCTTGAGCACCCTTCAAACCAGTTAGGTAAGATGGATCCTTAGCGATTGATTGGTTATCATCGCTGACACGGCCACCGTTGTTAACTGCGTCTTCGTGACCCTTTTCAGCACGTTGTGCAGCTTCCTTAGCAACTTCACCTAGTCCTGCGTTGTCACCTTCAACAGATGGAACGTCGTTGACTGCCTTACCACCTAGGTAAGCATTAACACCATCAATTGCGGCTTGACTAACAGCAGCTTTGGCCTTTTCATAGTATGCCTTGTAAGCTTGAGCATTAGCTGGATCCATACCTGCAGCGGTTGGGTCTTCCTTAGCATTACCATTGTTCTTCAAGTAGTCATTGATAGCGTTTTGAGTTGCTTGGTAAGCAACTGAACTCTTATCAATACCATTGTGATCCTTTAGTTCTGGATCTTTGTTTTGAAGAGCATCTTTGTAAGCGTTGTTTGCGCCATTTCTTGCCTTTTCGTAAACAGCTTGAGCAAGACTATTTGGAGCATATGATGAACCGTTATCGTTAGTGTCAGTAGCACCATTAGTTGATGCAGTTTGAGCACGTGATAATGCGTTCTTGTATGCTGCGGCGTATACAGGATTCTTAGCAGCTAGTTCACTAGCAGTCAATGGTTGTTGACCATTCAATACAGCATTGTATGCATCTTGAGTTGCGTGGTATACGTTACCAGCATCTGTGTCGGCATTGTCGCCACTGTATTGTGCATCCTTAGAAGGATTATCTGCTTGGGCGTCTGATAGAGCGTCCTTAGCATTTTCTAGACCCTTGTTGAATGCCTTGTCTGAAGCAGTAGTTGCGTTTGGCTTAGCCAATGTTGATGCGCTAGCAGTTGAGTTTGTTGGGTTATCGTCACCAAACAATGCTTCAGCACCATCAGAAGCGTTGTTCTTACCTTGAGCTAATGCCTTTTGGTAAGCAGCTTCGTATACTGGGTTGTTGTCAGAAGTTGCATGATCTCCTGGCTTAGCATTGTCCTTACCAGCAACATCGTTAAATGCTGCAGCAGCACCTTTAGCAGCTTCATCACCATTTACAGAACCTGTATTTGGATTTTGACCTACTGCATCTGGGTTTTCTTGAGCATCTTGGTAACCTAAACGCGCATCAATGTATCCTTCTTGGTTAGCAACGGCATCTACTGATTTGTTGTTAGGGTCAGTAACGTGGTTACCTTCTTTACCGTCGGAAACGAATGCCTTGGCACCATCTTGAGCTGCCTTGGCAGCGGCGTTTTCAACAGTTGCATATGCATCAGCATAGATTTGAGCGTATGGCTTAAATGCATCAGGTACTTGACCTGCATTTGTAACCTTGTCTAAACCATTCTTACCGTCAGCTAATGCAGCCTTAGCGGCAGCGGCAGCAGCTTGAGCAGCACCGGATACATCAGCGTCAGTTGAGCTTTCACCTGGAGTAGGTTGAGCATCGTTACCGTTGTTTAAGATGTTGTCACGAGCAGCCACAGCCACCTTAGCCATTTCAACACCCTTTTGGTAACTTGCATCAGAATCACTTGAGAAGTCACCTGATGGATTACTCATCGCATCGTCGTAACCAGAAGCAGCTTTACTATAACCATTGTCGTGTGCATCAATAGCAGCTTGAGCATCTTCTGTTGGTTGACTAGCTGATAATCCCTTAGCAAAGTCTTCAACACCAGCTTGTGCAGCGGCCTTAGCATCTGCATTAGCCTTGTCGTAAGCAGCCTTAAATGCTGGACTTACATTTGTTGGTTCATTAGTTGATCCAGTCTTACCGTCAGCGTAACCAGCCTTAGCACCGGCGTATGCTTGAGCCGCAGTGTCATCTTTAGGAACAAACTTGCCATCCTTGGTAGTACCGTATTGGGCATCCTTGGTTGGGTCATTTAACTTAGCATCTGCAATACCTTGAGCAGCCTTAGTAGCAGCATCGTCGTATGCAGCCTTTTCCTTAGGTGTTGCAGCATTGTAATCATTTGAGTTTGCAGCAGTTGCAGCAGTACCACCGTTTGCGGCAGTATCTTGAGCAGCCTTATCAGCAGCAGTCTTGTACTTGTTGTAAGCAGCATCAAATGTATTATCGTATTGATCAGAAGGAGTAACACCTTCTGGAGTTGGGTAATGACCGTTGACCTTGTCAGGCTTAGGTTCACCGTTAGTTGCTTTGTCATAAGCTTGTTGAGCAGCTTGGTAACCAGCAGCAGCAATACCAGCTGGTTGTTGTTCGTTGTTACCAAATGCACCAGCACCCTTACCGAAAGCATCACCAGCAGCTTCAATTGCTTGAGCAAATGCAGCTTGCTTCAATGAATCGTTTGGATACTTAGCTTGAGCAGCTTGGTTAGCGGCGTTCTTCAAGTCGTCACCAGTCTTACCAGCGTACTTATCTGGGTTAGCTGAGTATTCAGCTTGACCAGCTTCAGCAGCAGGCTTGATGGCGTCGTAAGCAGTCTTTTGAGCATCTGAAGTTAAGCTTTCCTTACCAGCATCTGGAGTACCATTTACAGCATCTTGAGCAGCCTTTTGGATTGCGGCAGCATCGTCAATACCTTGCTTGTATGCAGGGTTGTTAGCTTGCTTAGTAGCATCAACTTGGTTTGCTAGTCCGGCATTCAAACCAGCAAGAGCATCGCTTTGAGCCTTGTCGTATGCAGCCTTATCAGCTGGGTTAGCTGGTTGCTGAGCCTTGGTACCATTACCAAAGTCAGTTAGTCCCTTAGCAGCGTCATCCTTAGCAGCCTTGTAAGCTTGAGCATAAGCCACTTGATCAGCAGGACTGAATCCGCTTTGATCAGTTGGTTCGTCACCATTAGTATGGTTGATTGCATCGCTGTAAGCGTTAGCTGCAGCAATGTATGCGTCGTCCATATCTGACTTGTTGTCAGGGTTGTTGTATCCATTTGCGCTTGCTAGGTCAGCATCCTTGTCAGATTGACCGGAAGCAACATTTTGACTACCTTTAACAGCAGCAACAGCGTTTTGAACGTTTTGTGCTTGTTGCTTAGCGAGTGCATAAATTGGTGAAGAACTCTTAGGATCATTTTGGTCTGAAGCAGGTGTTTGTGAACCATCCATCATACCAGCTAATGCATCCTTGTAAGCTTGTGCAGTATCACCAAATGTTTGAGCTATTTGGTCGATATGGGTTGGGTCAGTATTTCCAGCAGCGAAGTCCCTAGCAGCCGCTTGGTATGCAGCTTGTAGTGGAGTACCAGCTTGAATACCAGCTTGTTCGTTTGCGTTATTAGGGTTAGAACTACCTTGCTTACCACTTAATACTTCAGCCATACCCTTGTTAGTGTCATGCTTAGCAGCATTGTATACAGCAGCTAAAGCAGGATCAGTTGGTTTTGTATCGTTTTTACCTGGAGTTGCAACAGCATTTTGACCAGCCTTGTTAGCAGCAATCGCATCTTCTAATGCCTTTTGGTAGGCAGCCTTGTAATCTGGAGATTGTGAGTTAAAGTCAGTTGGACGGTCAGTTTGAGCAGCATTTCCGCTCTTAGCTTTAACTGCAGCAATTGCATCAGCGTAACCCTTGTAAGCTTCAGTAGCTGGTTGGTTGTTCTTGATGTTATCTGGCACGTTGTTAACATCTGGAGTTGATTGTGACTTAGCAGCATCAACACCGGCTTTGTCAGCTTGTCCTTGAGCGTATGCCTTTTGGTAAGCAGGAGTTTGCTTAGCTAAATCGTCACTACTCATTGGAGTTGCGTCATTTAGACCTTGTGCGTAACCGTTGTTAGCTTGAGTAACACCTTGAGCGTAGGCCTTCTTAGCTGCGTCAGGGCTGTTTAGATCAGCAGCAACATCATCGTTTGCCTTTTTACCATTCAATGCATCGTTTGCACCACGAGCAGCTTCACCGGCAGCCTTAGCATCGTTAAATGCTTGTTGGTCGGCTGGGTCTGAGTTAGTTGGTGTAACACTTGAATCGTCAGCCTTACCAGCGTTGTAACCCTTGATAGCATCGTTAAATGCATTCTTGTATGATTCCTTATCAGATGCAGGAGTATCTGCAAGTCTTGAATCATTGTCACTAGTAATTGGTTGTGGGTCATTGCCATTAGCAGCCTTGTTGGCAGCCTTGTTGGCATCATTGATAGCATCCATTGCAGCCTTCTTAGCTAATGCTTGTGAGTTAGCAACTGCGTATACAGGTGATTTATCAGTAGAATCAGTATTACCTTTAGCTCCTTCATCCAAAGCCTTCAATGTTTCTTGATATACTGGGTCACTTGCGTTTGCAGAATCAGCAGCCTTCGCAGCATCTACATTACCATTAGCATTTGCATAATCATTAACAGCGGCTTCGTACTTAGCCTTGTCGTTAGCACCAGCTTGTTGACCAGCTTTTTCGTTACCGTTATTAGGATCTGAAACTGATTTGCCAGTTAATCCTTCTGCATAACCCTTGCTTGCATCGGCTCTAGCAGCATCGTATACGGCAGCTTGAGCTGTGTCACTTGGACGAGCAGCAGCTGAACTTGGGTTAGCAACTGAATCTTGACCAGCCTTGTTAGCATCTACAGCATCTTGTAGAGCCTTTTGGTAAGCAGCCTTGTAATCTGAAGATTGTTGACTGTAATTTGCTGGAGTTTGAATGGCACTTGGATTACCATGGGCGTTCTTAACTGCGGCAATAGCGTTAGCATAACCCAAGTAAGCATCCTTAGCAGCGTTGCTAGGTAAAGTATCGGGTGCAGTGTTAGCATCTGGATTTTGAGTTTCCTTAGCTGCACTAACACCAGCTTGGTCAGCTTGTCCTTGAGCGTATGCCTTTTGATAAGCTGGAGTTGCTTGAACATCTTCAGGAGCAGTTTTGGTTCCATTTAATCCATCTGCGTAACCGGATGAAGCTTCATCCACACCAGCGATGTATGATGGATTAGCATTTGTTCCATCCACATCTTTAGCGGTTGTAGAACCATCTAATAGGGCATCAGCACCACGTGCAGCTTCACCGGCAGCCTTAGCATCTTTAAATGCTTGTTGGTCAGCTGGATCTGAGTTATCTGCTGTAACACTAGGATTATCATACTTACCAGCGTTATAACCCTTGATAGCATCATTGTAAGCATTCATGTATGATTGCTTGTCTGATACACCAGCAGGAACGTCATTAATGCTATTAATTCTTGAAGGTACAGTACCATTAGCAGAAGTATTTGCAGCCTTGATTGCGTCCATTGCAGCTTTCTTAGCTAGTGCTTGTGAGTTAGCAACTGCGTATACAGGTGATTTATCATTAGAATCAGTATTACCTTTAGCTCCTTCATCCAAAGCCTTCAATGTTTCTTGATATACTGAATCATTTGCCTTTTCAGGATGAGCAGACTTCGCAGCATTCACATCACCATTAGCATTTGCATAATCTTGAACAGCAGCTTCGTATGCAGCAGCATCTCCAGATCCCTTTTGGAAACCATTACTTTCGCTAGTGTTATTACCATTTGATACTGATTTACCAGTTAATCCTTCAGCGTAGCCCTTTTGAGCATCACTTGCAGCATCATTGTAAACTTCGGCTAAAGCTGCGGATGTTGGAGCTGCAGCTTGACCATCAGAGCTGTTAGGATCTAATTGTGAAGCAATACCTTGTCTAGCAGCTTGCTTAGCATCTTCTAACGCAGCGTTGTATGCGTTGTTGTATGCAGCAGGCTTGCTTGAATCGTTAATTTCAGATAATGAATCAACATTATCCTTAGCAGCCTTAACAGCATCAATCGCTGCAGCAGCACCCTTGGCAGCTTCTGAGTTGTCAGGGGTACCGTTTTCAGCACTTTGGAAACCAGATTTATCATTACTTGCGGCGTTATAACCTAAGGCATATGCATCTGAAGCGTTTGGTTGAGAATCCTTACCATGTAATGCATTTGCATAACCTTGTTTAGCCTCGTTGTAACCATCAGTAATTGTTGGATCACTTTGATTATTTGCACTACCATTTGTAAATAAATTAGCACCTTGAAGTTTTAATCCATCTGCTTTGGCAGCGTTGAATGCGGCAGCACCGATAACATCATTATTGATACCTTTAGAGGAAGCTGTAGCTCTTGGATCACTATTTTGGTATGCCTTAAGAGCAGCATTGTATGCCTTGTCGTATACATCCTTGTTATGGGCGTTACCGTCATTAGGAGTTGGATTAGAAGTACGTGCATCAGTCTTAGCTTGAGCAACAGCAGCTTGAACGTCATCATATGCGTTTTGTTCTGTGGCTAAATCATCTTTACCAGTAGCTTGTGTTGGTCTGGTAGATGCACTAGCACCATCAGTTAATGCTTTTGCATAGTTGTATCCTTCAACAGCAGCGGCTGGAGAAATTGGAGCTTGTTGGCCACTCAATGCTAACTCGTAACCAGATTTAGCTTGATCATAACCCTCTTGTTGTTTGGCAGTTAAACCTTGAGGAGCGTTTGCAGTTGCTGGATTCTGGGCATTCTTAAGAGCGGCGATTCCTTGACCGTATTCAAAACCAGCTTTGGTTGCTGGATCAGCGTTAGCAGGATCAGGATCAGTTAACTTAGCACTTTCACCTTGAGCTTTTCCCTCGTTAAAGTTCTTGTAAGCATCAGTGTATTCTTGATCCTTGTTAGCCGAATTATCTTTTGATTTACCATTTTCAGCGTCATTTACACCCTTGGCAATGTCGTAACCAGTCTTGTAAGCAGGTGTCTTGTCAGAAGCTGGTGTGTCTGCGCTGTTTGCGTTATTAGCATCACTAGCCCCAGCAGCAGCATCGCTTTGCACATTATCATAAGCTTGTCTATCTAAACCGTTACCTTGTGGTCGATTTGCTTGTGAACCAGACTTGTAATCAGCAAGCGCATTAGTTGCGGCTAGACCTGCAAGTGCAAGTGCCTTATTGTATGCGTCTTGATAAGCTAATGATTTTTGTTTTAGTTGATCTTCTGTTAATTTTGTTTGCTTACCAGTTGCTGCATCTAAAGCATCTTTGGTTGCATTGAAACCCTCAGTTTTAGCTTGTGACGGAGCTGGGTTATTTGGTAGGCTTTGACCAGTGGTTGCTAGATTAGCACCAGTTGTTTCATCAGACTTAGCTTGTTGACCAGCTTTGTATGCAGCTGTTTGGTTTTCAGGAGAAGTGTTGTTGTCACCGTTAAATCCATCAGTTGCATTGTCGAATGCATCCCTATATTCAGGATCATTGTTATTAGAACTCTTTTGAGCACCATTTAAAGCATCCGCTGAACCCTTAGCAATGTCGTAACCAGCCTTGTATGCTGTTGATTGGGTTGCGTCAGGTGCTGCTGGACTATTTGGATTGTTAGCATCTTGTTCACCAGCAGCAGCATCGTCTTTGACAGCTTGGTAAAGCTTTCCTTCAGCACTATTTGCATCATATGGATTAGTTTTTACACCATCTGTGTAATACCCAAGTGCTTTACTTACTACTGGAGTAGCAGCTGCAAGAGTCTTATTGTATGCATCTTGGTAAGCTAATGACTTATTAGTTAGGTCAGGAGCAGCCTTCTTACCAGTTGCAACATCATAAGCATCCTTAGCGGCTTGATAACCCTCTTTTTCAGCTTGTGATGGAGAAGCTGGTAGTCTTTGACCACTGGTTGCTAAATCAGCACCGATTTTTGAGTCATCCTTAGCTTTCTGACCAGCTTTGTATGCAGCTGTTTGGCTTTCAGGAGAAGTGTTGTTTGATCCTTTAAAACCATCAGTTGCATTGTCGAATGCATCCCTATATTCAGGATCATTGTTATTAGAACTCTTTTGAGCACCATTTAGGGCATCAGCAGAACCCTTAGCAATGTTGTAACCTTCCTTATATGCATCTGATTGACTTGAATCAGGTGCTGCTGGGCTATTTGGTTGGTTAGCATCAGAAGCACCGGCAGCAGCAGCATTTTGAACTTGAGTATATGCTTGATTATCTACTCCAGTACCTTGAGGAGCATTTTTATTGCCATTCTTGTAATCAGATAGCGCATTGCTTACAACTTGGTTAGCATTTCCGATAGCATCATTGTAAGCTGCTTGATATGCCAATGATTGTTGTTTTAGTTGATCTGTACTTAATTGCTTCTTTCCAGTAGCAACTGCATAAGCGTCTTTTGTCCCGTTGTAACCATCAATTTCAGCTTGTGATGGAGAAGCTGGTAGGCTTTGACCTGTTTTGGCTGAATTAGCACCAATTGTTTCATCAGTCTTGGCAGCTTTACCAGCTTGGTATGCTGGTGAATTTTGTTCTGTTGTTGGATCAGATGAAGATGGTTTTCCATTAAAACCATCTTTTGTATCATTGTATCCAGCAAGTTGTTGAGGATCTGATAGAATTCCCTTTCCATTCAACGCAGCTTGTTGACCAGTTTGATATTTAGCATATGCATTGGCGAATCCTTGCTTGTATAGCGCTTGTTGTAATGGTGTCATACTATTGTATGGAGCTTGTGAGAAATCTGTTGCCGGAGTAGTCTTACCACTTCTAATATCTTTCACAATTTGTCCATATGCTGTTTGTGCTGCACTGAAAGCAGTTGGATCAGTGTTATCTGGGGCACTAGGAACTCCCTTAGCAACAGCATCCATTTCGGCTTTACCAACTTGATATTGTTGTTGAACTTTATCATACACAGCTTGTCCTGTTGGATCAGTGTCCTTTGGTCTATTACTTCTGTTACCTGCAACAGCATCATTAATGGCATTTTGTGAATTTTGGTAAGCATTACTAAAGTTGCTCTTGTATAACGCATCATTTTTTCCGCTATTTACACTTGATGGGGTATCCCCATCAGCTTTATTAATAGCATTTACTGCATCTTGATTAGCAAGGTAATCCTGATAAGCTTGTCCCATTGCTTGTAGATATGCTGTTGGATTTTTAGCACTTTGATAAGATGGTAATGCTTGAATCTTGCTTAGTAATTCAGGGTTATTCTTAATAGAATCAAAACTTGGTGCAGCTGTTGGATCAGTTACTCCTAATTGTCTCAAGAAATCTGGAGTCAATGCACCAGCACCTGCCATTACACTATCATATGCGTTAGTATAATCAGTATTTCTACCGTATTGTGTAGGATCAGGATTATTTTGACCGTTTCTAAAGTCAGTTAGAGCTTTTTGATAACCATTTTCAGCATCTTGTCCATTACCTGACGCAATAGAAACATTTGCACCAGGAGCAGTTACTAACTTACCATTGTTCAATTGATATCCTTCAATGTTAGATGCATAGGTACTTCCACCTGACGGATTATTGCTTGGTAAAGCAGTCATGTAGACACCATTTACACCATATCTAAGGTATACACCAACAGTTTTAACGTTACTTAGTGGCACTGTGAACTTGATTGGAATAATTGAAGATGAAGGATCTGCGTCATCGTTATAAGCATTAGTATCAGCTTTATCAAGATTTGAAATAGTTCCTGTGGTTGGAATACTTGAATCATTCTTGTTAGCTGATGACACGCTAGTACTAATAGGTGTTAGATTATGGTAATCATCTGGACCAGTTGAAGCATTACCAAGGGAATCGTATATAGTTCCAGTTGTATTTCCAGTTGCATATTGGATATATACTTTATTTTTAGCGTAAGCTGCATCAGTTCCACCACTATTAATTGCACTTTGATATCCTGAAACCTTTGCGTATCCGGTAACAGTTACAGTACTATCACTATTAATAGTTGTTGTTAAAGGACTTGAGAAGTATACAGATGGAATACTTTGGATTTCCAAAACTTGTGGAGTTGAAGTTAGTGCTGAATAGTTCTTATTACTGATACTTTGCATGTCTTTATTCAAAGCATTGACAGTTTCACTTCCAGAATATCCACTTGAAGTCATTGAGTAGTTGTAATAAATTGTTCCATTAACCTTACCAGTGTAAGAATTGATACTACCAGATGAGTTAACAAATACAGCTTTTGAAGATGTTGATCCTTTGTCTAAGATAACGTGACTATCACCAGAATCATTAACTGTCAAATTACCATAAATTAATGGGAATGCGCTATTTCCACTACCATCGGGAGTAGATACAATAAGGTTACCTCTATTAGCAACGTTAATTTGACCAGCCGATCCAATGTAAATTAAACCGTTTCCTGGAACATTGTTACCAATGTTTGTGGCTTTAGCTTGTAATACACCACCGTTAGTAACTAAAACTTTACCTTGGTATACGTAAACTAATTGGTTATATCCGGTATTTGAGTAATTGGCTGTTTCAACGTTGATTCGACCGCCATCTATTGTAACGGCATTAGAATTAGAACTATTACCATAAACATAAATACCACCATCAGAAGCTCCTGCAGTTGTGTTATCTTGCATAATGTTTAGATTGGCATTTTTATTAACATTTAAAGAACCACCATTAATTTCAACACCGTAACCATTACCTGAATCTCCACCAGTACCTCTATTAATAACCGTCATACCAGAGTTTTCTGAAAGAGTAACGTTACCACCTGAAACGTATACAACAGTTGTTCCAGAATGTGCTCCTGAAGTACCAAAGTAGTGGGCACCTTTATTAAGTACCAAGTTCTTAATATATAGATTTAGTTGGTTACCTGGACCAGCTTCAATGGTATTTGTTTTCCATGGTGAGGTATAGAAATCATCACGTTGAGAAACGTTAACATTTCCGTCCATAAATACTTGGTTATTAATGGCACTAAGTAATTGGGCCCCGATATAATTAAAGTTTTTGAAGTAAACATTACCGTTACTAGTAAACCCAACTGGACCGAAGTAGTTAGCTCCGTAAATTGTCTTGAAGTTTTGTAAATGAACTGATTGATTTCCATCGCCAGTATTGAAGTTATAATTTTGATTACTCCAATCGGCAATATGGTTATTTCCATCAATTGTTAGGTTTTCAAAATTATTATATTCAGTGTTGTTCCCACCATTACTGGAGCTGTTACTTACTAAACTAATATCATTAATAATATTAATGATATTTTTATGATTCATATCAATTCTAGAGTTTACTGTTCCTCCTGAACTAGTTGAGCCACCGGTTAACAGTGTGTTCAATTGAGTACCAGTGTTTACATAGTAAACACCTTGTTGGTCCTTGCTGTATACATCATTGTATCCAACATTGTATGCTTTGCTATTCTTGTTGCTTGTGGATAGTTGGGTAACTCCAACGTAGCTATCACCTTTGAATTGAGTATTAATAGCTGCTTGGGCACCTAAGTAAGCTTGATCATAAAGGTTATCTGAATTTGAGCTTGGAGTATAGATGCTTCCAGTTTGTCCGTTAGCACCCGTAATACCTTGCCACTTACCAGTTTCGGCATCCTTAATACCTTGTTGAATCAAGGCATTGTTAATTCCATAACGATAAACAACAGATAGAGCACCTAATAATGAACTATTGTCTTTAATATCCTTTTGGGAAGCAACAGTTACACCTGATGTAGAACCGTTTAGACCTGTATTGGTTGTATTGTCATATAGGTTACTAATATCATTTTCATAACTAATAGCTGTATCATGGGCAGTCTTAGGATCATCAGCTCCACCAACTGTACCTTGTGGAGCATCACTGTATTGACCAGTATATGTTGCAGCATAAGATGCATTGTATGAAACATTTGAAGCATTTACATATCCAGAAGTTACGTTAGCTCCACTGGCTGAACCAGGTGCATAGCTAGTTGAATAAACACTATTAGCAGTGTTCTTGTAGTAAACATAAGCTTGTGATCCTGTACCTTGGGTACCTACCTTATTGTTATATTGAGCTAAAGCAGATTCGGCACCTGCATAAGCTGCACTATAGAATGCAGATTGTACAGCATCAGTCGCATATGATTGTTGAGTGTTAGTACCGTATACAGCATCGCTAATGGCTGCAGACATGGCAGCAGCATAACTACCGCTAGCATAGCTTACACCCTTTTGGTAATTTGAATCGTTCGCATTTGAACCAGCTGCACTACTACCGTTTAAGGTGTCATTAAACCCACTACTTGCCATACTATAAGCAGTGTTATATGTAGATTGGTTAACAGAGCCTACGCTTGAGTTTACTGTGTGACCTTCAACATAATCATCAATACCTGCACTTGTAGCGTTTGCAGATGCAGCAACACTATTGTTGATAGATGTTTGTCTAGCCGAACTAAATGCTGAATTGTAAAGGCTTTGATCTGCAACATTGGATGCTTGGGAGCCTGTTGTATTAAAATCATGAGCACCTTGACTAGCAGCACTTGAAGCTGTTTCAAAAGCTGTATCATAAACGTCTTGGTCAGTTCCATAGTTTGATGCTTGTGAGCTGCCAGTAACAAAGTCATTAAGACCTTGGAATGCAGCGTTTGATGCAGCATTAAAAGCTGTATCATAGACATCTTGGTCTGAACCTAGACTAGTTGCATGTGAGCTACCTGCTGAAAAGTCATTGTGACCTTTGGCCGATGCACTTGAAGCAGCTGTGTAAGCAGATGAATATAGATCATTGTTTGATGATAATGTTGCTTGTGAATTACCAGCTGCGAAATCATCGTGTCCACGTTGAATAGCAGCTGCTTGTTGTGATTGAGCAGTTGATGATGCTGCATCATAACCAGTATTATATGCATCTTGGTGGTTTGCATATGTGGCTTTTGATTTATTAGCAGCAAAATCGCTTGAACCTGCACTTGAAGCTGCAGTACTTGCTGCAGTGGAAGCAGCACTGTATGTAGCATTATAATCATCTTGGTAGGATGATAATGCTGATTTAGTTGCTCCGGCAGTTCCATCTGAGCTACCTTGAGATGCAGCTGCAGACTTTAGTGCTGCTGTATCATCAGATGCACCAGAGTTTTGTGAACTACCTTGTTGTGTGGTTGTTTCACTTGAACCTGTGGTTGTTCCGTCAGCGTGGGCAACTACTGATGAAGTAGATGTCATGCCATAGGCGGATGCACCAAATAGAGCTAAGGTAGCAACGGATACAACGACCCATTGTTTCTTAACTTTTTTCATGACTTTTTTGTCATTTACTTTATTAAATTTATTCTTATTGTATTGCAATATATCATCCCCTAAAATGCAATCTATATGAAAAATATTGGACCTATCGTTCTAATCATGATACCACTCTTAACGTTTTTTTAAAACTTTTTAACCTTTGATTAAGAATATTGATTTTATTTAAAAATTATATTAGTGTGTTTATTATCTTTTACAAAAAAGACACCAATCATTTGATTGGTGTCTTTTTTCTTATATTTAGTCAAATCGACTTATTTAGTTTCTTTAACAAAAGTTTTATTACTTGTGATGTATTGGTGTGAATTAATGTATAGACGAGTGATTCCATGGTATTTAAGTACCTTACGGATCTTAATGACACTATTACGTCTAAAGTGCTTAATTCTATTACCAACACTGAACTTCTTACTGTTGTGTAACCATACTCCAGTAGGGCGAATTACCCTGTAATGACGAGCATTGTTCTTTCTTGAGTAGTAAGCACTTCTCATTGAAGAAGGAGTAGCTGTTAAGATACGGCCACCAGATACTCTGTAACGAGGAATACCATTCTTGTAGAATGCAATTCCTTTAACCTTGAATACATGTGCTGCATATCTCGGTCTCTTAGCATAGAAGATAACTCTATTACCCTTGGTAAATCTTACTGATCTATGAGTGTAAACAGACTTAATATTGTAAACATACTTAGGTAAACGACGTTTAATTTCCTTCTTATAAGCCTTTTCATAAGACTTGACGAAATCAACGTTTTGGTTTTTCAACTTAGGAATATGGTAGTGCTTGCTACCACGTTTCCTACCAGCTCGAGTCCCATCAGACATTTGTTGCTTTCTTTCAACTTGGAATCCTTGTTTGAAAGCATATTCTGCAATTGTCCCCATCTTCGCATAGTTGATACGTTTAGCTTTTCTGTTCTTAACATTGTTCTTTTCTGCCAACACCCCTGCTTTATAAGCGTCGAATGCTTTAACGTAAGCAGCAGGTTGTTGTCTTCTTTGAGCATTGGTTAGCTTCTTAACCCTCTTAGCATCATTGATTGCAATCTTAACAATCTTCGCTAATTCAATTCCTTGGTTAAAGTAGAACTTCTTTTTATCCTTTTGGCTAACCTTTTCATTATCAATACCAGCCTTAAATCCAACGATAATGTCTTTATAGTTATCGTCGTACTTAACTTTTTCTGGCTTGGCAGCAGGAGTTTCCTTTACACCATTAGTAAATGATTCAACTACCTTATCAGATTTAGCCACAGTATTAGTGTTAATTATTGTTGGCTTAGCTTCTGAATTTGAACCAGTTTGAGCAGAGGTGTTATTGTTTTCTGATTTATTAGGTTTGCCAGAATGATTATCATTCGATGTTCCACTATTTGAAGTGCTGCCAGTCGAAGTACTTCCGTTTGAAGTATTACTATTAGAAGTACCAGTGTGTGCAGTACTACCGTTGGAAGTGTTACCAGTATTACCGTTGGAGCTATTATTACCTGATGGTTTATCTTTTCCATTATCAGGAACGACAATCACAGGGGCATTTTTCACTCCTAAAGCATATCCTTGATCATATGCAGATGAGTAAATAGCATCAGCAGAATTAATATCTTTGGCTAGCTTGTTGTACCCACGAAGGTAACCACTGTTATAAGCATTGTACACATCGTTGTAAACATTCTTATCTAGCTTATCAGATCCTTGAACAGTACCCTTATTAACGGAGTTAATCTTGGCATCACTTAATGCTGTAGCAGCACTGTTGTATCCCATATCGTAGGCGGATTTATCAACAGGGTTCAAAGTAGCATCTTGTTTTGCCTTGTTGTTAACACCATCAAGTGCACCAATTTGAACATGGCTTTGCCATTCAGCGTATGCACGTTGATATGCCTTGTCGTAAACAACGGATACATTATCTATACTCATTGGACGTCCTAATTGGGCATCAATGAATCCAGCTTGCGCACCTCTAAATGAAGTATCTTCATCAGAATTAGTCATGTGAGTATTGTCATCATTACCGAAAGCTTGTTGTGCTAATTGGTAACCCTTCAATGCTTCGCCTGACTTATTAAAACCAAGCATAAATGACTTGTCATTTTGTTGTTGAGGTGTTAGTTGATCAACAGTAACACCTGACATACCAGCATCATAACCATTAGAAGCATCAGCATAACCAGCTTGATAATCAACATTGCTATCCTTTGGATAACTGTTGGTATCAAATGCAACAGCACCATTGGCGTTGTTGTAACCAGCCATGAATGAAGTATTACTCTTTTGTGCTTCAGTTAAATCGGTTGAACTTGGTAGTTTACCAGATTTAGCAGCATCGTATACTGCATCGGATCCATCCTTAGAATTGTTATATCCAAATGTGTAAGCTTGATCCAAGATATTTTGACTTTGCGCCTTATCATTTTGACTACCATTTAGGTATTGTTGACTACCATTGTTAGCCTTAGCAATGATTTGTGCATAAATATCATTGTATGCATCAGCATAAGCGGCTGGTTGTTGTGATACATCACTTCTTCTTCCTTGCTTGAAGTCATTCAATGCATCTAATACCGCTTTGTATGCACGGTCATGTGGACTATTTGAATTATAGTTATCAGTTGGCTTATTGATTGCATCTTGAATCCCTTGTTGGATTTCATCAGCCATATCGAAACCACTCATAAATGCAGGGTTGTTCAATTGTGCTTGGGTCAATTGGTCACGAGTAACACCTTTCTTGCGTTGTTCGTAACCAGTTTGTGCTTGTGCATAACCAGAATCGTAATTTTCTTGATTATTGATTTGAATATTTGTACTAGTGATTGTTGCTGAGCCTTCAGCAAGTCCATTAACAAAGTCTTGGGCACCCTTACCGATATTGTATCCTGTCATGTAAGTAGCGCTAGCTTTATTATCATCGCTTAGATCGGCAACTGACTTAGCAGCAAATCCATCTTGATAACCAGATTGAGTATTTACGTAACCTTGGTTATATGCACGGTCATCAGCATCAGCACCATTTGAATGTTCATTTGACAATCCGTTAATGAAGCGTTGACTTCCGTCATTCATTTCTGCAATTGATTGATCATATGCAGTCTTGTATGCGCGTTGGTAAGCTGCAGATTGTTGACTAACATCTGCAGGTGTCTTTTCAGAGCTGACCTGTTTGAATGCTTGGACAGCAGCATCGTAGGTATTAACTGCATCATCAGAACCAGTGTATTGGTCAGTATGGCTTTGTGTTGGATCGTTGTAGGCCGTCTTGTATGCATCCTTAAATGCTTGACCCATTTCGTATCCTTGAATGTATCCATAGTTAGAACTAGCTTCGGTATTACCCTTCAAACCATCGGAATAACCATTTTGGGTATCTTCATAACCTAATTTTTGGAAACTATCATCTGATACCTTGTTACCATTTGCAACATAGTTGCTATAACCAGTGATGTAATCCTTATTATCCTTAGCATATTCATCATTATAAACATCTTGATATACCAATGGTTCATTTGACACATCACTTGGTTGATTATTAGTCATAACCGCATCATGTCTAGCTTTAACAGTAGCGTTGTAACCAGCCATGTATTGTGCGTTGCTAGTATCTTGTGGTGCTTTACCAGAATTAGCATCATCACGGCCGCTCTTAGCATTGGTTGCAGCACTATATCCTGCTGAGTAGGATGCTGATGGATGTGAAACTTGCGCCTTACCATCGATTGCATCCTTGTAACCATCACGAGTTTGGTTATAACCAAAGTTGTAACTTGATTTTTCCATTTCATTTGAATCACTTGGTTGATTAGTACCAGCTGAGGTCAAGAAGTCGTTTTGACCATTCAATAGGTTTTGATTAGCGATACCATATGCAACATTATATGAAGCACTATATGGCAATGAGTGACTTGAGTCAGTGTCTTGAGGACTACCACCTGACAAGGCAGATTGATATCCAGCAACGGCACCATTGTATGATTCATTAATATCATTCTTGGTGTTTTCATCGTCATTAGTAGTATCGGCTGTGTTCTTTGTAACATCTGCTTTAGCAGCCTTGAATCCAGCACTCAACTTCAAACCAACGTTGTATGCGGGAGTATATCCAGCATATGGAAGCTTTTCAGGTGAGTTAGAAATACCATTCATGAAACCTTTGGTTGCGTCAGCAATTCCTTGATCAGTCGCAATGTTATTTGGCAATGATGAGGTATTCTTGTTTAGATATTGCTTAATCGCTTTGAAGTAGTCACCTGAAACGTTGTTTTCATGACTAATGTCGACATTACTGTTTCCAGAGTTAGCATTATTAACGCTGTCCTTAATATCGTCAAAGTTACCATACATCTTAGCAAAGTAGGTGTTGTATACATCTTGGTATGCCTTTGGTCTACCTGATACATCACTCTTCACGCCATTTCTAGCATCAGTTAACGCGTCATTGACAGCATTAACACCGTATTGTGAGTATTGGTCACTATCGATATTAGATCGCTTAGTGTATGTGCCATTGGCAGCATTAAGGGCATTAACGTGTGCAGTATATCCAGCCATAAAGACAGTATCTGCTTTTTGTTGAGCAGTTAATGATGATTGTGGAACGATATTTCCATTACTATCGACTGCAGCAGCATATCCAGATTCTGCGTCTTTATATCCTTGGCTTTCAACACTATCATCTAGTGAACTATCATCCTTAGGTTTGCCATTCAAGAACTCGTTAGCACCCTTACCTAAGTTGTAACCTTGTACATAAGCTTTATTATTGCTCATTGTTTGATCAAAGTTACCAGCCAATCCTGCTTCATAGCCATCCTTAGTAGTGTCATAAGCAGCCTTTTGTAATTTATCTAGACTATTACCACTACCAGTATTTATTGAATGAGCATTTGGAAGTGATTGGGCAAATGAGTTCAATCCATCTTCAACCGCTTGTTGAGCTTGTTGAATCATTGCATTGTAACCATTTTGCATTGAGACAGACATACCTTTTTGAAGTCCTGGATTATTGATGTTAAATCCATCGGTTAATGCTTGAACAGCACCATTAAATCCATCGGTTGCATAAGATGATGAATCACCGCTGGTGTTGTTGGTCTTGTCAGCTAAAGCAGCAAGGTATCCCTTGTATGCTGATTGACCAGCTTTATATGATTCGGTGTAGCCGACATTGTTAGTTTCTTGAGTTTGCGATTGACCGTTACTACTAAATCCAGCTTGGAAACCATCAATTGCGTCTTGATATCCTTGGGCATGGAAATCTGTTCCGGAATTATTGCTTCCTGATAGGTAAGCATTCTTACCAGATTCGTATTGATCGAAGAATTCCTTACCTTTAACATCGAAGATTGATTGATAAATTGGTGTATGTGCAGTGTTATCAACATTTGAATAATGCATGAATTGTTGACGAGCAGCTTGGGTTGCTTGGTAAGCATTCCCATAATCAGCATCGGTTGATTGCTTTTCTCCATCCTTGATGGAACCATCTTCAATCCCGTTCTTGTATTGGGTGTAGACATTGAATCCCTTCATAAATGCAGCTTGTCCAGCTTTAGCGGCAGGAATTTGACTAGCATCATTACCAGCAGCGGCGAAATTAAATCCGTCTTTAGCTTCTTGATAACCAGTAGTTTGATCTGCATTACTACTATCGTATGACTTTGCATATACAAACGCACTTGCACCTGTTCCGGCATTGTATCCACGAGTGTAAATATCAGCTGTGTAATCACTAGGTGTATGTGGTGAATTACTTGATGCGCTGGTGTAGCCATTATTGAATCCATCGTTAGTAATTGCAAAACCGCGCGCAGTTGCTTGATCTACGAGGTTATTAGAATCAGTGGTTCCCTTACCATTTCCATCGAAATATTGTTGTGAACCCTTAGCGATTGCATCCTTGTATTCTTTATATGCAAGGTTGTATGCGTTTTGGTATGAAATAGTCTTGTCAGCATTTGATTTTGGATTGTTCAATGCCTTGGCATCATCAAAACCAGCTTTAGCGGCATCAAATGTTTCCCTTGGACTAAATGCACCTTCGCTTTGATCGTTACCAGTGTATTCTTGGTTACCATCTTGAGCACTTTGGAAACTATCAGAGATTGCAGTTCCCTTATTGTAACCAGCTAAGTAACCAGTTGAGTTACCGTTTTGAATGTGTGGAATCTTCATTCCATCTGTGTAACCATCAGAAGTTTCTTTGTATCCACGGTTAAAGGCAACATCATCAGCATTATTAGTATCGTTAGAATGATTATTCAAGACACCAGTTAAGAATAGTTGTTTACCTTGTTCATATTGTTGACCAGATTCAACATTGGCAATTGTGTATGCCTTTTTGTATGCACCAGACTTGTTTGCATCAAGAACATGTTGTGTTGCAGTATCTTGCCCATCAGCAAATCCTCTAACAGCACCGTCGAATGCTGACTTAGCTTGATCAGTGGTTGCATTATTGTCTGTTGTTGCAGTCGCATGACTTCTAGTGTATTCAAGTGAACGAGCTACATCCAATCCTAATTGATAACCATTATCATAAGCTTGACTAGGTTGACTAATCTTACCAGCGTTATCGTTAGATGAATCATTTGGATGATCCTTTACATACTTCAAAGCATCTTTGTAACCTGCTTTAGCATCCAAGTAACCCTTATCAATAGCTGCTTGTTCTAGAAGAACTGATGATGTTGGTTTGTTGGTGTTATTAGCATCACCATTGCCGTCTAAATCATCACTACCATCATAGTTAGTAAATGCATCAATTCCTGATTGCATCTCATTTCTAGCTGTTTGGTAAGCCTTGTCATAGGCATCGTTATATGCCTTTTGACTAGCTTCATTAGCAGCTCTTGATGTTCTGTTACGTGGTTTATCACTAATTGCATCCTTGTAACCGTCTTGTGCACCGTCAAACGCGGATACACCATTAGTATCTGCTGTGTATTTGTTGTTTGAGTTAGCGTCAGTGGATGTATTTTGAGATGCATTGTAAGCAATTGCGGAGGCTTTACCAAGGTTGTAACCATCGATGTAACCTGCGTTACTTTGACTTGGAGATACGTTGTTGCTTAAACCAGCTTGTTGGCCTTCATTATAACCACGTTGTTCATCACTAAAACCAGATTGAACATAGCTATTGCCAGTTGCAGAAACCTGTCCATCTCTAAATTGCTTCATACCATTCTTGTAGTCATTAGTAATTTGATCATAGATAAAGTTGTATACACGATCTTTGCTTGAGCGATCGGAATCTGAAGAAATCGTATTATTAGCGATATCTTGACGTGCTTTTGCTGCCGCATTTTGAGCTTCCTTGTATACACTCAATTGATTACTATCAGTAGGTGCTGGAGTAACGTTATTGTATGCATCTAAAGCTGCCTTCTTAGCTTTGTATCCCGCTTGATATGCAGCAGAATATTGACTTAATTCTGTATCACTCAATTGCTTAGTTGCTGCATCGTCAAATCCTGATTTAGTATCACTAAATCCTTTTGACAAAGCTTTCGCATCAAGGCCTCGAGTGTCACTACCATTTGGAGCAGCATTTGGGTCATTTTGATCATTGCCATTCAAGAAGTTTTGTGAACCTTGGCTAACCTTCGCAACCGCTTCTGTCACAGCTTGGTTGTAAGATTCTACATAAAAAGGATTGGTATTAGTTGTTTTAGTAGTACCATTTTGCAAGTAATTATTTAATCCATCAACCGCACCTTGATATGCTTGACCTTCCACAATGTTTTTAACATGACTATCCATGTTATTAGTATTGTTATCGTTGATTTTAGCTTGTTCACTACTATCATTAGCATTGTTTAATGCAGCTTGATAACCATTTTGCAAACTCTTCCACGCTTGAACACCAATTTGGAAAGCAACGTTATTTTTTTGTCCCTCAGATTCATTGCTTTCGGTGTTACCATTCTTGAAGAAATTAAATCCTTCAAGCGCTTTATTGTAACCGTTGGAAGTAATATCTAGTTGATCTGAACGAACACCATTTTGACCAACCAATGAACTCAATGAAGTATTTTGTGCAAAGTAATATGCACCATTCTTATACGAAGCAGTATTTTGAGATAAGGCCGTGTTGTACGCAGTCTTGTATACCATATCATGTGTTGCTGTGTCATCGATTGGACTGTTTTTACCATTTTTTAGATTATTTTGCGCATCTAATGTTGCTTGGTAAGCTTCTTGATAAGCTTGTTCAATCACTTGTGGATTATTGATTCCTTGAGGTCCATCGACTGTAGCGCTGGCAACTGCCTTGCTAATTTGACTACCTTCAGTGAAACCATTTACATAGAAGTTAGATAACTTCGCTAATTCTTGGGCATCGATTGGTAATACAGTTTTTCCAGCTAACGCATCTTTAAAACCATTTTGCGCATCTTGATAACCCTTGACGAATCCTTGACTTTCAGCTTCTGTGAATTTACCAGAAGTTCCGTCGCCTTGTTTTCCAATAATGCTTGCTTGGTCATCAGTTAAATTATTTAACATATGTTGGTTAAATAAGTAATTATTCATACCATTCATGGCAGCACCTTGAATCGCATTCCAAGCAGTATTGTAAACAATATTACTAATTCCTGTTCCATTAATCTTCATGGCATCACCCGCAGATGATCCAGTAGCACCATTACTACTGTTACCATTACTGATGGCGATATTAGGGTTACTTTGGAAATCACTTAGAGCTTGTTTAACAGCATCCCTTGTATCATTTTGATTTCCACTGCCATAATCAGTTGAATTAGTTGGTTGGTTCATGGTGTCTTCATATGCTTTTTGGATTGCCTTTGCTGCGTTGTAACCGGCATTGTATTGAGGATTTTTACTAATTTGATTTGAACCAGATAAAGCATCATTAAAACCACTTCTTGCATTACTTGCACCTTGAATAGCGAAAGTATCGTTATCTAATTGCGTATTTTTAATAACCGAATCCACACCGTTTTGATATTCATTTTTAGAATATTCATAAACAAGCTTATACGCATTATCATAAACTAAATTATTTTTACTTGAATTATCTTGTTCAGGAACTCCCGAAATCAAATCGTTTTGTGCTTGAAGCATAGCAGTTGCAGCTGTTTGATAATTAGAGTCTGAACTACTTTGAGGGATAACGGTCCCGTTTTTAATTAAATCTTTGAACGCATTAGCAATTTGAGTTGCGGTGTTAGTTCCATCATTATTACCAGCAGTAGCTGGACTGGATATTGTTGGAGTTGAATTAATACCCAAAATACCAGTCATGTTCTTTACGTTATTTTGACTTAGGGCCAAATTATATGCATTTTTAGCATCATTAAAACCTTGTTGTTCAAAGACATCTGCAGTTTTAGGAACGTTTGCATTATTATCACTACCACTTAAGAACTCGTTGATTCCTTTTGAATAATCATTACTTGCTTGAATGAATGCATTCAAATATGCAATTTGTGCAATGGTTGAAAAGACTTGTTCATTATTGTTGTAATTTGTGACATTGTTTTTCAAATTATTTCTAAACGTTGTTTGTGTATTGGCATCGACATTCTTATAAGGGTTACTTTGGAAGTTCTTTTGTGCCAAGGTAATTGCAGCTGAAATATCAGCATTTTGTGCACTCTTTGCATTATTATAAGCTGTTACACCATCGTTGTATGCAGCAATTTGACTACTACTATTTGCCTTATTATTAGTTGCATCATTGAAACCATTATTTGCTTGAGTATAACCATAGTTATATGCATTTTGAGCTGCTGCAGCATCATCAAGGTTAGTTATTCCATTTTGTGTTTGTTGAGGATTACCCTTGGTAAAGTCCTGAGCACCACGTGCAGCGTAATATCCGGTTAAGTACCCCGGAGCTTGATTTGGGTTCACAGTACTATTTAACTGGCCATATTGATATCCACTTTGTGCATTTTGGTAGGCATTTTGGTAAATAATGCTGTAATCAGTTGAATCATTAGAAATTGGGACTACTTTTTGTAGCGCTTGTTCTGAACTTAGTCCTTGATTTGCTGCCATTGCAACGACTGCAGCATTATATCCCATCATAAACGTTGGAATCTTTCTTTGGGCATCAGTTGGTGCTTGATTTTCTGAAGCAGCGAAATATCCTGATCTAGCATTAGCGTATCCATTACGTCGATCTTGGTTTTGATATCCCCCACTTTGTAGTAGAGATTGTTGAGCAGTTCCATTCAAGTAGGATTGGGCACCACTAACAAACTGATTTTTTCCATCTTCAAAAGATTTTTCGTATGCAATGTTATAAGCTAATGATTCATTAGGATTAATCTTTGCAGTTCCGCCGTTTTGACTATCAATATATCCAGCAGCGGCACCACGAATTGCATCATTAGTTGGTAAATCCGAATTACTTGAACTTGTACTTGATTGAGCTATTGATATACCTTTATTTATTTTTCCTAAATAGCTATTTCCGCTTTTATATCCAACACTCTTATTATCTGATACATTATTAACTCCATTTTGGGCGTCTTGGAAACCTAATTGATATACCTTATCAGAATTTGATGAAGTATATGTTGCATCATGACCATTAGTGTTTAAGAAATCACTCATTCCTTGTTGATATGCTTTATTGGCATCAGCAAGCAATGATGGATATAAGCCTTGGAATGCTTGATCTTTATTCTTGTAATTAGCACTAAGAGTACCGTTATATGCGGGGTCTAACCAATTATTTTTACCGTTTTGAGCATCACTAATTGCTTGAACCTCAGCATTATAACCATCTACATAAAGTTGAGCGTCATCTACGCTAATTGGTTGCAATGATGAGGCTTGTCGAGCATCATTTACCCCTTGTTTAGCGATGTTGTAAGCATCATAACCTGCATTGTAAGCATCAATTGTTGAGTCTGATGGCTTATTAGTCTTGTTAGTTGTACTACCTGCTTGGTCATCACTAATGTGATCTTTGAATCCAGCCATTGCAGCATTATAAGCATTTGTATAGGCAGTCTTCATTGCATCAGTAGTTGTTCCATTTGCATAATCTGAAGAAGGTTGAACCTTTTTTACAAAATCATCCTTACCCTTTTTGGCCTGATTATCATATGCTTTCGCTGCTTTTTGGTACACAGCAATGTAAGGTGTAATTTGAGAAGAATCAGTTACATTCATAATGTTTGGATCTTCATTACCTAATTTGGCAGCATTAATACCTGCTACTGCAGCAGTGTATGCTTGATATTCAGCATAGTTCACGTCAGTGGCTTTGATGTTATCAAAGTCATGACTATTTTGATTAGCTACGGCTTTGTTATATCCTTGAACGACTTGGTCAATAACATTTTGATAACCTAATTGATAAGCTGCACTTTTATCAGTTGGCGCTTTTGAATCAGATGTCAAATTACTCAAATTATTAATCGCAACAGTAGAACCATTTTGAGCTTCTAAATATCCAATTGAGGCAGCATCAATTTGAGTACTTCCATCAGACAATGCAGAACTTCTTAATGGGTTCCCGTTTAGGTATGATTGCGCACCAAGTTTACCTTGATAACCCAACTCTTCTAATCTATCTAAACTATCAGAACTACGACTAAATCCAAGCTTTGCCTTATCGTATCCATTTTTATAATTACTATTTGAACTATATGAGTCTTTGTTTTGCTTACCTTGTAGATAATCCTTAACACCTTGTTCCGCATCTTCTTGACTGACTGCAAATGCCTGACGATATGCTTGTTGGTATGCAATAGATTTATGAGCTAGGACAGTATCTGAAATTGAATGACCACTCAATTCATCCTTAGCACCAAGGTATGCTTCATATGAAGACGTATCCTCAATTTTCCCGTCTTCTGTTTTTGGTAAGTTATCTTCAAAATCTTGATTTTTACCGTTTTCATCTTTTTTATCAATAGCGGCTTGATAACCTGCTTTAGCATCTTGAGCAGCTTGGTATGCTTGCATAAATCCAGCGTTATTCTTTTGGGTATCGTTCAATTGATCTTCAGTCTTACCTGATAAAGCTGCTTGGTATCCTAAGGCAGCATCTTGTTGAGCCTGTTGACCTAATACATCATTTGAAGCGGACTTTTGTCCCTTTAAAAAGTCCTGCACAGCAGCTTGATAATCATTTTGCGCTTTTTTCAATGAATCGTTATATACATTTTTATATGCAGTACTATTTTGACTTGTATCACGGTTAGATTTTGTCAATGATGCATCAGAATATGCATCTCTAACAGCGTTAAAACCATCCATATATGCTGGATTATCGTTTTGCGTTGGGCGATTAAAGTTACCGTATTGTTGGGTAGCTTCATATGCTCCAACCGCAGCATTTTTTGCGTAAGTAAATGCGGTTATATAAGCTTGTGAGCGACTTGTTTGGTCACTTGGTGTTATAGATGATGGATCTGATTTGCCATCATATTTTTTACTGAAATCGTCGAATGCAGCTTGAGCATCGTTGTACGCTTTACCATAGACGTCGTTATTACTTTGGGAAGATTTCTTTTGAATATAATCATTAATCCCTTGTTGATACTTGCTTTGAATATCAGCGTGCTCTGCATTGTAAACAGCTTGATAAATATCACTTTGTGAATTCAAATTAGTTGGTTGAGTGTTTTTATCCACATTCAAATAAGCAGCCTTGTACGCATTATAAGCGTCTTGGTATGCCTTTGTTTGAGAGCTTAAGTTAGCAGGTTCCCTATTAGCATCGATATCATTTTTAGCATCTTGGATTGCTTGAGTAGCTGTTTGAGCAGCTGTTACAGCATCCTTGTAGGCTTGTGTTTTACCACTTAAATTATCAGATGCCATATTAGAACCATTTGCGATGTTGTAATTAATCGCATCTTTAAAACCATCTAGTGCATCTTGATAACCTTTGTTATATCCATCATCAGAACTCTTAGTAGCGTCCTTTTGTCTACCATTCACTAAATCTTGTTCACCAGACTTAATGGATTGACCTAATTTATATCCCGATAATCCTTCATGTCCATCAGGAGTACCATTGTATCCATCAATTGCATCTTGATAACCTTGCTTAGATACCTCTTGATATGCTGATGGCAATGAAGATGTGTTATTGGAGTCAAAATTTAAAAATGATTGGGCACCATTATCGTATTGAGACTTAATTTGTTGATATGCAGAATTATATGCATCTGTAAAAATAACTTGTCCATTAGTATTAGTTGTAGTGCCACTCATAACGTCTTTTTTGGCTGCATTAAATGCGTTAACACCGACAGCATAAGCAGGGTTATTGCTCAAAGAATCTTGAGATACTGCGCCTTTAGAGGCATCACTGATTCCTTGGTTAAAGTTTTGTGCAGCATGGAATCCTTGATCATAGGCAACACTATTTGGATTTGCTTCAACAGTGGTTACTTTACTGTCTTGGTAACCTTGGACAGCGTTGTAGTACGCATTGTTGTAGTTATCAGTATATTGAGCAGTTGGCGTATTTGTTCCATTATTATTTGATCCATTATATGAGTTGGTTGCGGATTGTTGTTTACCATTAATGAAATCATTAAGACCTACTAAAGTCCCTTTTGCATCGGCTTTAGCACGATTATAACCATCAATATATCCTTGAGGATCAGTGATTGTGTTGTCATCATTGGCAATATTTTCAGCAACACTACCCACTTTAATTGCACCTGGGTTGTTATTTGGATCAGCTGCTCCATTAGCGAAGGCGTTGTACCCAGCCATGACACTGTTGTATCCGTTAGTATAATCATCATCAATCTTGTATCGATCGGTGTAACGTTGTTGACTAGCTTGTGTACCATTAGATAAGTAGTACAATGCGTCGTCTCTACCATCACTGATTCCGGCATAACTACCAGTATCGATTACTTGTTGACTTTGATCTACCAATGATTTTCCATCTGAAGAAAGATCATAACTGTGTTGTGATGAAGTAAATTGCTTAGTTTGTACCTGGGCAACAGTATCAACACCGTCAACTCCATAACGAAGAAGCAGTCCGACATAAGGATTCTTATTTGGATTGTAGTCTTTAGGCATGTTAATACTGTATTTAATCAATTCATAGTTGTAGTTACTTGGAACTTGAATTGCTTGTGTATAGTTGTTTTGATCAATTGTAACAGTGTTTCTAATACCATTACCAATTGTGGTTAACGTTGGATAACTATTTTGAGTTCCGTATCCAACTTGGGCATAGATTGGATCTGTATCAGTTGACTTACGATCACTTACTTGAGCATAACCTGTCAAAGTGTAAGTTCCGTCAGAGTTTAATACTGGTGTCATAGGCCCAACGAAATAAACCGCAGGAACTGTTGCGATTTGTACGAAGTTAGGATTTCCTTGTTGACTAAATGAACTCTTATTACCTGAAGCATCTACATAGCTATTTGTATAGTTTCCATTTTGATTAAATAAGTGGAAACTATATAGAATCTTTGATGATCCAGTGTTTGTTTGACCTGCTTGTAATCCATTAGACCCTTGGACACCAACACCATAAGTAACAAGTGATGTATATGCATCAATTTTACCGTTAGAAATCCGACTACCAGTATTTGTATTTTGTGTCAAATCAAGGGTAATGTTGTTTTGACCAGGATTAGTAATGTTTAATGGTCCTGCTAATAGGTTAGTAGCACCGGTTCCATCACCACTAATATACAAGTTACCCAAGTTGTTAACATTAACTCGTCCGTTGTTGTTATATAGCAAACCATAGGATCCAGTACTTGATGAACCCAATCCTTGTGATTTAACCATTACAAGACCACCGTTAGATATATTTACCTGTCCAGTAGAATCAACAAACATCGTTGAATTGCTGTTGTAACTAGGTGCTGCTGTTTCAATATCTAAGGTTCCACCATTAACATTAATATTCCCGTATGTGTAGATACCATTAGCATAAGTATTGCTACCATTCCAAGAATCAGGAATTATTTGTAATGAAGCCCCTTTATTAATGTTTAGGTTAGCACCATTGGTAACCACAATTCCGTAGTTAGATCCCAAACGGGCATAGTATCCACCATTACCACGTGGTACTAATGTCATTTGAGAACCTTCATTCATGGTTAAACTACCAGAAAGCTTAATAACGTTATTACCATAGTCTCTAGCTACTGAACCAAAGTACTTTGCTCCTGGGTATAGTAGAAGGTTTTGAACTTCCATATTTTCTTGGTTCCCATTACCTTCAGTTGGGTGAATCCCGTTGTTTAATGATGTTTGATAAGTCGAAACATTAATTTCATTAATATTTCCCTTAAAACGAATATCGTTACCCCCGGCAGGCCAATCAGAAAGCATTTGTGCCCCCATGTAGTTAACGTTATCGTAAATAACGGTACCAGGTTGATTAATCTTCAAGAATCCATAGTAGTTATATGAATAAGCCATTTGGAAATTCTTAATGATTAAAGTGGGGTTAACAGAAGTATCAGTATTAACAAATTGATCCAACACCCCGTGGAAATCAACTTGGTGATTTTGACCATCAACAGTTAATTTCTTTAGCTTTTGGATAGTTGGCCAATGTTCAACATATGGGTCTCCTTGGAAATCAATATCATTAACTAAACGAACGGTACTGTATCCTTTTCCACCGTCATTAATGTTTAATCCCATCGCATCGTTATATGCAGAATAACCAGAATTAGTTCCATTTACGAATGAAGAATAGCTCCAATCAGAATGGTAGTTACCTGCCAATGCACGTTGGAACTGCCAAGCATTATGCACAAAGGCGGTGTTATTATCGTTCATTTCGCGTGCAACGTTATCGTATGCCATTTGATAATATGCACTACCGTTGATGTAGTTAGGGTTTGCAGCTTCGTTTTGTAATACATATCCGTATGATTGGATTGTATCGTTGGTACTCCACTGATCATTCATCGCTTGTTGTGCACCGATATAAGCTTGATCGTAAGGATTTTTTGAATTAGCTAAAGGATGATAATTGTCACCTGGGAAACTCAACTGACGGGTAGGATCATACACTAATCCTTGTGCTTTACTAATCCCAGTCCATTTACCATTCTTAGCATCTTCGGTCCCTTGATGAGACAGAGCATAGTTAACACCAAATTCATAAGCACTGTATAATTCAGATCCTTGAACGTAAGGATTTTGGTTAACTAATTGAGAGTCTGATGGTGTTGGAATACTAATTTGACCATTTTCAGTAGCACCTAAATGTACTGATACATTTGATTTTCCGTTGAATTTCGAGTTCAAGCTGCTTTCATAACTTAATGCAGCAGAATGTGCAGATGTAGCAGCTTGAGCTGAGGACGTTCCATTAGAAGCTGAAGAGGTAGGTGTATTAGTGTTTTGAGAAAAGGCGGTATAATCCTGTTTCCCAGTACCATACCCATTTAAATCAGCATCATATAATGACTTAGCGTTGCTTGCACCATAATATGCAGCGTTGTAATAGTTTTGTGCATTTGATGCGACAGTAGCTACATTATTGCCATTTCCAGCAAAAGCATCTGATGCAGCTTGATTCATAGCACTATTGTAGTTAACAGCATCGTTTGCGGCACTTGCAACATCTGAGGCTTGTGATGATGACACTAAGGCTGACGCCGGATTAGCAGCTGATGATGCTCCTGAAGAACTGTATTTAGTTTGTGATAGATCCACTAATCCTGTATTGAATGCAGACTGAGCCTGTGATGATAGTGATTGATTTCCAGAAGTAGCACTTGTAACCGCAACACTCCCAGCAGATTGATTTGCATAAGATGCATTAACACTATTAGCTGGAGTTGTTGATGTACTTGAGGCAGAGCTTGCAGCAGCACCAGAAACAGAAACTGTGCCGCCTTGAGTAGGATTGGTAGATGCCGGATTAGATGCAGTATCAGCGTGTGCCACATGACTGAATGTCATTGTGTAGGCAAGGCCACCCACTGTAGCAAAAGTCGACAATGACATTACGACCCATTGCTTTTTGACTTTCTTCATGACCTTCTTATCTTTTATTTTATTGAATTTTTTCTTGTTATATTGCATATTAACGTTCCTTTCAAATTCAATCTTGGTTTAAAAAAATTTGATTACGACATTATTAAAAAACTATGTTTAACGCTCGGGTTTTATTAAAAAGAGCGTACTTAAGGTCATTTTATATAATTATTATATTATCATCTTCTTAACTCATTTTAAAATGTTTTGTATAAAGTTTTAATAAATCTTAAGAAAGCAATACAACATGTATATTAATTAGTATTTTCGTCATATCCAATAAGAAAAAGTTCCTCTTCAAATTTTTCTTATTATTTTAAAAAAGCTACAAACTTTCCATCTTGAAGCTTTCATTATAAAAGATTTTCTTTTACAATATAATAAATAATATTTGCGTTTATATGGGAGGTATGAATTTTGTCACAACAACGATTATTAGACATTAAAAACGGCTATAACTTCCGTGAACTTGGTGGTTACCAAACAGAAGATGGCCGTTTTGTAAAATGGAACAAAGTCCTGCGTTCAGGTGAACTTTCTGATTTATCCGATTCTGACTTAGCATTTTTAGAAGAATACGGCATTAATTTCGATGTTGATTTAAGATCTGACACCGAAAGACAAAAAGCGTCAGATAGATTACCTAGCAAGACTAAGTTCATTTCTAACCCTGTCTTCAACAGCGGTCACGATAAGACTGAACGTCAATACGCTGAACAATACATGGATGACGCTACGCGCGGTAAACAAAATATGATTAATTCATACCAATCAATGGTCACTAGTCCATCCGCACAAAATGCTTTTAAGAATCTTTTCAAGACATTATTAGCCAATACCGATGACGGTGCCGTACTATTCCATTGCGCGCAAGGAAAGGACCGTACCGGTCTATCTGCTGCGTTCTTCTTATTCGCCCTAGGCGTTGATGAAGACACAATTAAAAAAGATTACTTATTATCCAAAGAAGCAATGAAACCATTTATTCAAGTCAAAATCGACCAATACAGTAAATATGGTATGACCGATGAACTTCGTCAAAACCTAAACGATTTATACACTGTCGACGAATCATACTTCGATGCTGCGATGGCAACCATTAAAGAAAAATATGGCAACATCAATAACTTCTTACACGAATTTATTGGTTTATCCGACGCAGATATTGCTAAATTAAAGGATATTTATCTTACAGACTAAATAACATTGGAGTGATTTTTATGGGATTTAAAAAAGCTGCTGCTGCTTTAGGTGTAATGTCTACTGCAGTTGGGGCAGGAGCTTTTATGTTCAGCAACTACCTATTTAAGTTAGGTATGAACAGAAAGGACGACGAACCTGTCCCACAAACTAGCCAATTGCGTTTCGCATACGCATACTACCGTTATGTTGATTGGTTTCACGCCATCCCAAAGGAAGAATGGGTGTTAAACGAAGTTGATACCGGCGAAAAAATGATTGCTTCATATGTTCCTGCCAAGGAAGAAACAAAGAAAACAATCATTATGGCCCACGGGGTTGGATGTAATCGTGAAACAATGGCTAACTTCATTAAGATGTACCACGAACTAGGTTTTAACATTTTGGCTCCAGATGATCGTGCTCACGGTGATAGTGATGGTAAGTACGTCAGCTACGGCTGGAAGGATCGTATCGACTACCTTCGTTGGATTAAACTAGTCCTTGAAAAAGTCGGTGACGATGCCGAAATCCTAATGTTTGGTATCAGTATGGGAGCCGGAATTGTCACAATGCTAAGTGGTGAAGACTTACCAAAACAAGTAAAAGCAATCATCGCTGATTGTGGATACACCAATGTTGGTGACGAATTCAACTACTTACTAAAAGACATGTTCCACTTGCCTCCTTACCCAATCGAACCATTGGTTAGCGCGATTAACTGGTACAAAGTTGGATATCGTTTGCACAACGCCTCATGTACCGAAGCATTGAAGAAAAACAGCTTACCTACCCTATTCATTCACGGGGATAGCGACATCTACGTACCAACTTACATGTCTTATGAAAACTACGCCGCATCAAACGGTCCAAAGCAACTATGGATTGTGCCAGGTGCAGGTCATGAAGAAAGCTTCTGGGTCAACCCAGTCGCATACAAGAAGCGCGTCAAAGACTTCTTGCACACATACTTTGACTAAACAAAAAACTCAGCATTTCGCTGAGCTTTTTTTGTTAATTATTCGAATCATCTTGAGCTTATTTATTCCAAATCGATTATATAAAAAAGCCAGCCAACCTGGCTGACTCTTACTTAAATGTTAATGTCATTAGCATTGACGCGTTAATAATCATGTAGATAACAATTGAAATCACTAGTGGTTTCCAATCATATGCTAGACTGACTTTCACTCGGTTAAACCAACGCTTCAAGTAATTTCCTTCATCCGCATCAATGATTGAATCAATGATGTTAAAACTAATTTTAGCGTTGATGTATGCCATGTATAGGATGGTCAAAGTACCAATCAATAGTACCAATCCACCTAAAATATCACCAACTGGAAGTGTGTAGTAAGCAAGTGCTAATTCTTGTCCAGCTAGTAATAATGTAATAATTGTTGGTAAGGCCACAATACGACGTGATGGTAGCAAAGTACATACTAGGTAGAACAATACCAAGATCACTGCGTAAATCAATGAGCTTAATAGCGTTGACCAGTGTACTAAGAAGAATATCACTTTAACATTGCCCCAGTGAGCAAAGTGCGCCTTACTGAAACTGTAGTAAACAGCGAATAAGAAGAATAGAACTGAGAAAGTCCAACCTTCTTTTGTCATTTCAAATTTTTTATTCATTATATATCACCTATGTTTCATTCTAACTGATTTTAAAAAATTACACAAAAAAAGAGCTGGCGGATTGCCAACTCTTTTTGTTTTACATTAAACCACAGCGTTTGAAAATTTCATCGACGTGGCGGATGTGATAGTGATAATCAAAGGCATCATCAATGTCTTCTTTTGAAAGTTTTTCGTTAATTGTTTCACTGGCTTCAACCAATGGCTTGAATTGTTTGTTTTCATCCCAAGCAATTGCAGTAAGTGGTTGAACTGTGTCGTAAGCAGCTTCTCTAGTCATCCCTGCTTCAACTAACTTCAACATTACACGTTGTGAGTAGATTAGACCATTAGTAATGTTTAGGTTACTTAGCATTCTTTCTTCGAATACATCTAGATCGCGAACAATATTGTTGAAACGGTGCAACATGTAGTCGATTAAGATAGTAGAATCTGGCAAGATAACACGTTCTGCAGATGAGTGGGAAATGTCTCGTTCATGCCATAATGCAACATTTTCCATTGCAGTAACAACATGTCCCCTCATTACACGAGCTAATCCACAGATGTTTTCTGAACCAATTGGGTTTCTCTTGTGTGGCATTGCTGATGAACCCTTTTGACCCTTAGCAAAGTGTTCTTCGACTTCATGAATTTCTGAACGTTGTAGTCCACGAACTTCGGTAGCAAATTCTTCTAGACTAGTAGCAATCACACCTAGACAAGCAATGTAGTTAGCGTGTAAATCACGAGGTAGTACTTGGCTGGCAACTGATTGGGCGCGGATACCTAACTTTTCACATACGTATTGTTCAACGTATGGATCAACGTTAGCGAATGTACCAACGGCACCAGAAATCTTACCTGCTTCAACATCCTTTGATGCGATATTAAAACGTTCCAAGTTACGTTTCATTTCTTCATACCAACGAAGTAGTTTCAAACCAAAAGTAGTTGGTTCAGCTTGTACCCCATGAGTACGTCCCATGATAACAGTGTCCTTGTATTTAAGAGCCTTGTTACCGATAGTTTCGATAATTTCTTCAATATCCTTACGAATAATGTTATTAGCTTGTTTTAAGCGGTAACCTTGTGCAGTATCCACAATATCTGTACTGGTCATTCCGAAGTGAATCCATTTACTTTCATCACCCAAGTATCTTGAAACATCACGAGTAAATGCTACGACATCATGATGGGTAGTCTTTTCAATTTCTTCAATTTCTTTTTCATCAAAGGTAGCGTTCTTTTGAATCTTGGCTAAATCTTCAGCAGGGATTTCTCCTAACTTAGCCCAAGCTTCGTCTACAGCAACCTCCACAGCTAGCCATGAGGCGTATTGATTATATTTAGACCATACATTTCCCATTTCTGATCTTGTATAACGATCAATCATCACAATCCATCCTTTCGAATATCTTGATTTAATATTAACATACAAAATTCGCTTTTTCACTATAATATTAAAAATAATTATCTGTATCGTTCGTTTTTTATTTATTTTCCGAACATTATTTTCTCATTTATACAAATAGTTCTTGATTAATTTTGACAGCATGGTAAAATCTTTCGTGGAGTGTTGAAATACACTCCTCAATACTTAATGAAATATATGAGGTGAACTTGATGTCATCAATCGTTATTATAGGTAGCCAATGGGGCGACGAAGGAAAGGGTAAAATTACCGACTTTCTAAGTCAAGATGCTGATATGATCGTAAGATATTCTGGCGGAGACAACGCCGGCCATACCATCGTTATTGACAACAAGGAATTTCACTGCCGTTTAATTCCATCCGGAATCTTCTATTCCGATAAGCTAAGTATCATCGGAAACGGAGTTGTAGTTAATCCAGAAACTTTAATTTCTGAAATGGACTACTTAGAAGAAAATGGTTTTGATTATTCTGGACTACGTATCTCAAATAGAGCCCAAGTAATCATGCCATACCACATCTTGTTTGATAAATTACAAGAAGAACAAAAAGAACATAAATTAGGTACCACCCACAAGGGAATCGGGCCTGCTTATATGGATAAACTAGAACGTATCGGTATTCGTATCGCCGACTTGATTGACGAACATACCTTTGCTGACAAGTTACACCAAGCATTAAACATTAAAAACAACATCTTAGAAAAGCTATACAACCAACCTGGTTTTGACTTTGATGAAATCTTTAACAAGTACAATGCCTACGCTAAGAAGATTGCGCCTTTCGTTACTGACACTTCTCTACTAATTAATGAAGCTTTAGATAACGACAAGAAAGTACTATTTGAAGGTGCTCAAGGTGCAATGTTAGATATTGACCATGGAACTTATCCATTCGTTACTTCATCTAATCCTACTGCTGGAAACGCAGCCATAGGTACAGGTATCGGTCCTAACAGAATCAACTCAGTGGTTGGTGTATGTAAGGCATACACTTCACGTGTTGGTGATGGACCTTTCCCAACCGAATTATTCGACGAACGTGCCGATCGCATTCGTGAGGTTGCTCATGAATACGGTGTTGTTACTAAACGTCCACGTCGTATTGGTTGGCTAGATGCCGTTGTCCTACAACATGCCGTTCGTACTTCTGGTATCACTCATCTATCACTTAACTGTCTAGACGTACTATCTGGTTTTGACACCGTTCGTATCTGTACTGGCTACAAATACAATGGCGAATTAATCAAGTACTACCCTGCTAACCTAGACTTCCTAGACAAGTGCGAACCTGTCTTTGAAGACCTACCAGGATGGGAAGAAGACATTACTAAGTGCAAGACTGTCGAAGAACTACCTGCTAACGCACAAAATTATCTAAAACGTGTTTCTGAACTAACTGGCGTTGAACTATGTACTTTCGCCGTTGGTCCAGACCGTGAAGCTACTAACATTTTGAAAAACGTATGGGAAGATCATAAATAAAGTGAGGTCATTATAATGAGAACTTTTGATTACCACAATGTCCAATTATTACCTGAAAAATGTATCATTAAGAGCCGTAGTGAAGCTGATACTTCCGTTCAATTCGGCCCACGTAAATTCCAACTACCCGTTGTTCCCGCAAACATGGAAACAGTTATGGATGAAAATCTAGCTACTTGGATGGCTGAACATGACTACTTCTACGTAATGCACAGATTCCAACCGGAACAACGTTTAGAATTCGTTCAAAGCATGCACAAAAAAGGTTTATTTGCTTCAATTAGTGTTGGTATCAAGGATGCTGAATACGACTTTATCGATGAATTAAAAGCCGCTGATGCCGTTCCTGAATACACTACTATTGATGTGGCTCATGGTCACTCAGACTTCGTTATCAAGATGATTAAATACATCAAAAAAGAAATTCCAGAAACTTTCCTAATCGTAGGTAATCTAGGTACCCCTGACGCCGTTCGTGAAATCGAAAACGCCGGTGCCGATGCTACTAAGATTGGGATTGGACCTGGTAAAGCATGTATCACTAAGTACAAGACTGGTTTCGGTACTGGTGGTTGGCAACTTTCAGCACTTAAGTGGTGCTCAAAGGCTGCTACTAAGCCAATGATTGCCGACGGTGGTATCCGTACTAATGGTGATCTTGCTAAGTCAATTCGTTTCGGTGCTACCATGATGATGATTGGCTCAGTCTTCGCTGGCCACGTTGAATCACCTGGTGAAATCGTCGAAAAGAATGGTAAGAAATTCAAACAATACTGGGGTTCAGCTTCTGCTAAACAAAAAGGTGAACACCACAACGTTGAAGGTCGTCAATTGTTAATCCCATTCAAGGGAAACATTGAAGACACCCTTCTAGAAATGAAAGAAGATCTACAATCATCAATCTCATACGCTGGTGGAAAAGACTTAATGTCACTACGTAAAGTTAACTACGTTCTACTAGACAGCATTGATGAATCATAGGATTTATATGTAAAAAGACCAACTCCCATCGAGTTGGTCTTTTTTTACTTAAAGTATTTAGCTGTCTTGTCATTCAATGTTGTAATTGAACTTAGCTTAGCTCTTACCATTGTACGGTTCGGTTCGTTCGGTGTCCCACTAGCACAGGTAATCAACGTCAATGTTGGTCGCTTGTACTTCTTGGTAATGTACTGGGTATCGTATTGATCAATCACTGTAATTGAACTGACTTCGTACTTGTATACCTTCTTACCGTTGGTGATGTAGATGGCATCCCCTTCAACGACCTTGTGTAATGGCCCGAACAAAATCTTTTCGTTGTTCATGTGGTGTCCGGCAATCGCATAGTTTCCCTTACCCAGTTCTTGGTTGGGTTTCATTGTACCTACACCAGACAATAATTCTTCGTTATCTAGTCCGTAGTAGACTGGTAGGTTAATTGACACACTTGGTACGGAAATCTTTCCAATCATCGTGTGTTTGTGGCTAAAGATGGCCTTTGAAATTGAAGACGCACTGACGCTGTCAATCTTGGAAAAGTCGAAATTAGCATTTTTGTTTTTATCTTGTTGAACAATTTTACCGTTCATTTCACTATTAATTAGATGTTGAATGGCGGAATTTTCTAGAAATGGTAGACTAATTAGAAAAATTCCAACTACTAACAATAGGATCCAAGTAGCGGTATATAATTTCTTTCTCATGACGATTCCTCACTCGTTAGTTTATATTCTTATCCTACCATAAAAACGCTCACTAAAGACATTTGAGGCCCAACAATTACCAAATCTTAAATAATAAAAAGGACTGGATTTTCCAGTCCTTTTTATTTAGTCTTCAATCAGTTTTAGTTTACCGCGGAAATCATCTAACGATGTGTATCCCTTAGCTTCCATAATGTCAGTTAGTTCTTTCGTTACACGTTCAAAGGTAGTTAGCCCTTCTTCGTAAAGTTGAGTTCCGATTGAGACCATCTCAGCTCCACATAGAATGTGGGCAAATGCGTCCCGTCCGTTGGTAACTCCACCGGTTCCGATAATCTTAATGTCATCGTTTAGACGTTGGCGTAATCCACGCACGTTGGCTAGTGCGGTTGGTAGGACCATTGATCCACCAACGCCCCCAAAACCGCCCTTTGGCTTTAATACGACCGTTTCAGAATTGGTATCAATCCATAAACCATTTCCCACGGAGTTAATAGTGTTCACGTGGCTTAGTGGGTACTTGTTCAATACTTCGGCAATCATGTCGAAGTGCACTAAATCGAAGTAAGGTGGCAACTTAATGCCCAGTGGTTTCTTGTAGAAACTAAATACTTCGTGTAGTAAGTCGTCAGCTGCTTCGAAATCATAGGCCATTTGAGGTTTACCAATCACGTTTGGACAAGATAGGTTCAACTCGGTCAAACCTTGATAGTCGTCGTTATCTTGTAATTGGTGTAGCATTTCCAAGTCTTCTTCTTTGGACATTCCTGCCACCGATACGATGATTGGCTTTTTTTGGTCATGATTCTTCAAGTAATCCATGTAGTAATCAAACCCTTGGTTAGGTAATCCCATTGAGTTAATCGAACCATTTGCTAGGCGGTAGTATCTAGGTAGTGGATTCCCAAAACGACTCTTAGGCGTCATACTCTTTGTTACCATTGCTCCTGATACTGGTTCGTTCATTAGTTCGTTTAGTTCTTCTTCGGTCTGACAATGAATTCCTGACGCGTTTAAAAATATGTTCTTTACTGACATGTTGGCGATTTGTGCTGATAAGTCTACTGACATTTGAATTCCTCCTAAAGCGCGTTGACGGTTAGTGTTTGATCTTCTAGTACTGTTAACAATGATGCGACTGTGTCTAATGCGGTGAACAATGGCACTGCGTTTTCAATCGCTGCGGCTCTGATTTGTGCTTCATCATCGAATGTTGCTTCGGTAGAGTCGATGGTGTTAACGACTAGTTTTAGGTGTTGCTTGTTTAATTCGCTGACCGGGTTATTGTCATCGTCTTCTGAGAACTTGTGGATTAGTGTGTTGTCTAGTCCGTTGTCTTGGAAGAAGCGGTGAGTGTTTGCAGTCGCTTTAATTTGGAACCCTAATCTTCTGAAACGTTTGGCTAGTTCTAGTGCTTCTTGTTTGTCTTCATCACAAACAGTGAATAAAACGTTGCCTGATGTTGGAATGGTAATTCCGGATGCGATAAATGATTTGTATAGTGCCTTGGCGTAGCTGGTATCTGAACCCATCGCTTCACCGGTGGACTTCATTTCAGGTCCTAGTGTGTTATCGACTAGTGGTAGTTTTGAGAAACTAAACACCGGTGATTTCACACTAATGCGGTTGGCTGGTGTGACCACTCCTGACTTGTAGCCTAGGTCGGCTAGTTTTTCACCGGCCATGATGCGAGTTGCTAGGTCAGCCATTGGGTCGTGAGCCACCTTGGACATGAATGGTACTGTTCGAGATGCTCTTGGGTTAACTTCGATGACGTATGCCACGTCGTCTTTAATGACGAATTGGACGTTCATCAATCCCTTGGTGTTTAGTGCCTTGGCTAGTTCAACCGCTGCGGTTTCGATTTGGTCTTGAACAGTTTGTGACATGATTTGTGGTGGGTATACTCCCATTGAGTCCCCTGAGTGAATTCCGGCTCTTTCGATGTGTTCTAGAATTCCCGGAATGACCACAGTTTCTCCGTCTGAGACAACGTCGACTTCTGCTTCTGAACCTAATAAGTATTGGTCGATTAGAACCGGGTGGTCGTTGGATGCGTGGACCGCCTTAGTCATGTAGCGGTGTAGTTCTTCGTCATCGTGGACGATTTCCATCGCTTTTCCACCTAATACGTATGAAGGTCTAATCATGACTGGGTAACCAATTTGATTAGCAATCTTTACGGCTTCATCGATGTTTGTGGCGGTGTCACCTTGTGGTTGAGGTAGTTTTAATTGCTTGATGACTTGGTCGAAGTCGTGACGATCTTCGGCGCGGTTGATGTCTTCGACGGTTGTTCCTAAGACCTTCACGCCCTCTTCATGGAGTGGTTCTGCCAGGTTGATGGCGGTTTGACCACCGAATTGGACGATAACACCTTCAGGTTTTTCAATATCGATCACGTTTAGTACGTCTTCGATGGTTAGTGGTTCGAAGTATAGTTTGTCTGACATTGAGAAGTCGGTTGATACCGTTTCTGGGTTGGAGTTCATGATGATAGCTTCATAACCCAGTTGTTGTAAGGTTTGCACACCGTGAACTGTAGCGTAGTCGAATTCGACCCCTTGACCGATTCTAATTGGTCCCGAACCTAGTACTAGGACTGACTTTTTGTCTGATACTTCTGATTCACTATGTTGGCCCCAAGTGCTGTAAAAGTATGGGGTAGCCGCCTTAATCTCCCCAGCTGATGTATCCACCATCTTGTAAACTGGTGTGATGGCGTTATCCTTACGCATTTGACGGACTGTCTTTTCGTCGGTGTTCCAAATTTTAGCGATCCATTCGTCTGAGAAACCGTAACGTTTGGCCATCTTCAACATAGTAAGTGATTGGTCGTTTGCTAACTCTGTTTCAATTTCAACGATGTGTTGGATTTTATCTAGGAAGAACAAGTTGATTTTAGTGCGGGCATTGATTTGTTCAATCGTTGCCCCTCTTCTAATCAATTCGGCAATCATGAATAGTCGATCGTCGGTTGGGTCTTCAATGTCTTGTAGCATATCTGATGTATCGACGTTTTCGTATTCGGCTGGGTCAAAGTAGCGTTGGTCGATTTCCAAAGAACGAACTGACTTTAATAAAGATTCTTCGAAGTTTCGACCGATGGCCATGACCTCACCGGTAGCCTTCATTTGGGTTCCTAGGTGGTTATCAGCTTGTGGGAACTTATCGAATGGCCAGCGTGGAATCTTGGTTACGACGTAGTCCAAGGCTGGTTCGAATTGAGCGAGTGTGATTTGAGTTACCGGGTTCTTGATTTCGTTTAGGTTAATTCCGACGGCAATCTTGGCGGCAATCTTGGCGATCGGGTATCCGGTTGCCTTAGATGCTAGCGCGGATGAACGTGAGACACGGGGGTTCACTTCGATGATGTAGTACTTCATTGAAGTTGGGCTTAATGCCATTTGCACGTTACAGCCCCCTTCAATATGAAGAGCTCTGATAATCTTCAGTGCGGCGTCTCTTAACATTTCGTATTCGCGGTCAGATAAAGTTTGCACCGGTGCGGCAACAATTGAGTCTCCGGTATGGACCCCGACTGGATCGACGTTTTCCATTGAGCAGACAATCATCGCGTTATCGATTTGGTCTCGCATTACTTCCATTTCGATTTCCTTGTATCCGGCGATTGAGCGTTCGACTAGGACTTGGTTGATTGGTGATAGACGTAATCCGTTTTCCATGATTTCTTCGAATTCGGCCATGTTGTGCGCGAATCCACCACCGGTTCCACCTAGTGTGTAGGCTGGACGAATTACTAGTGGAAAGCCGATTTCTTCGGCGAAGGCAATCGCGTCTGCCATGTTTTCGACCGTCTTTGATTCTGGCACTGGTTCACCGATTTCTTCCATCAAGTTCTTGAAACGAAGTCTGTCTTCGGCTTCTTCGATGGCGTCTAGCTTGGTTCCTAGTAGTTCGACGTTGTACTCATCTAGGATGTTACTGTCGGCTAGTTCTTTGGCCATATTCAAACCAGTTTGCCCACCTAGTGTTGGTAGGATGGCGTCCGGTAATTCTTGGCGGATGATTTTACTGATGAATTCCAATGTGATTGGTTCAACGAAAATCTTGTCGGCGATGGTTGTGTCGGTCATGATAGTCGCTGGATTAGAGTTGATTAGGATTACTTCGTATCCTTCTTCTTTCAATGCTAGACAAGCTTGTGAGCCTGAGTAGTCAAATTCAGCAGCTTGCCCGATGATGATTGGTCCGGATCCAATTACTAAAATCTTGTTAATGTCAGTTCGTTTTGCCATCTTAAATCCCCGCTTTCTGGTTGTCTTGCATTGCTTTTACAAAGTCGTCAAAGACGTATTCAGCATCATGTGGTCCAGGTGATGCATCTGGATGATATTGGACTGAGAATGCTGGTCGATTCTTCAAACGGACTCCTTCGACAGTTCCGTCGTTGATTTCTGTTTGGGTAATTTCTAGTTCAGTTGATGGAATTGATTCAGCGTCCACCGCGTATCCATGGTTTTGCGAAGTGAAGTAAGTTTGTTTTTTCCCGGCTTCTGCAATCGCGTGGTTGAAACCACGGTGGCCAAACTTCATCTTGTAGGTGTTAGCACCGTTGGCTAAAGCGAATAGTTGGTGACCTAGACAAATTCCTAGGATTGGTAGTTGTTCTTCTAGTTCGCGAATGACTGGTAGAACGTATTCTAGTTCCTTTGGATCCCCAGGTCCGTTTGATAGTAGAATTCCATCTGGATGACTAGCTAGAATTTCTTCCGCAGTGCTGGTTGATGGGAAGACTGTCACGTTTAAGTTACGTTGCGCTAGTGAACGTAGGATGGAGTCCTTTAGTCCAAAGTCGATTAGAGCGACACGCAAACCAGTATTAGGTGCTTGGTAGACGCTGCTAGTTGAAGCGCTTTGTGCTGATGTGCTTTCTAGTGGTTGGTCAAATGCTGCTTTTATTGTTTCTGGTTTTAAGTCGTCGACGATAACAGCTTCCATTGAACCTTCGTCTCTTAATTCTTGGGTTAGTGCTCTAGTATCGATTTGTGAAATTCCTGGAAGGTCTTCTAGTTCAGCGTATTGAGTTAGTGTCATGTTGCTACGCCAGTTTCCAACCAGTCTAGCAATTTCGTTTACGACGATGGCTGCAACTGATGGTTGCAAACTTTCCATGTCGTCTCTGTTCACCCCGTAGTTTCCGATTAGTGGGTAGGTAAACACTAGCATTTGACCATCGTAACTTGCATCGGTCATGCTTTCTTGGTAACCGGTCATCCCTGTTGAGAATACCAATTCACCGTGAACTACCTTCTTGGAACCAAATCCGATTCCTTCGTAAGTTGAGCCATTCTTTAATACTAAGTATCGTGCTTGCATCTATTCCACGCTCCCATCTTGATATGCGACGTTGCCGTCTACTAATGTTAGTTTTGTCTTTCCATATACCTTTTGACCGATGAACGGTGAGTTCTTACCTTTTGACAAGAAGTCATTGGCGTCGATTTCATATTCATCATTTAGGTCCATCAAGGTTAAGTCAGCTGGTTGGCCCTCTTCTAACCTACCCGCAGGTAAGTGGAAGATGTCAGCTGGATTCTTACTCATCCATTTGACTAATGTCTTTAGGTCAACCAATCCTGATTTAACAAAGCTGGTGTACATTAGGCTGAATGCTGTTTCGATACCGACAATTCCGAATGCGGCATCTTTCATGGATCCTGATTTTTCCTTCTCACTGTGTGGCGCATGGTCGGTTGCTACCATATCGATTGTGCCGTCCATTAAACCAGCGATTAATGCGTGTCTGTCTTCTGGATTTCTTAGCGGTGGGTTCATCTTCATCATTGGGTTGTCACTCTCAATCATTGAGTCATCTAGTAGTAAATGATGTGGTGAAACTTCGGCGGTAACGTTGACCCCGCGTTGTTTAGCCATTCTGACTAATTCGACTGATTCCTTAGTTGAGATATGAGCAACATGGTAGTGGACGCCGGTGTCCTTGGCTAGGACTAAGTCTCTGGCTAGTTGTGATGATTCTGAAAGTGGTGACATCCCTGGAAGTCCTAGTTCGTCAGCCTTGGCACCCGCATTCATCACCCCACCATTGATTAGTGAGTCGTCTTCGACGTGGGCAACCAATGGTTTGTTTAACTTTTGAGCTTCCTTCATGGCTAAATACATTGTTTCAGCGTTTTGGACTCCGTGGCCGTCGTTGGTAAACGCGATGGCGCCCATCTCAGCCATTTGAGTGAAGTCGGTTGGCTTGTATGCGATTAATTGTTTGGAGATTGCTGCGTATTGGTAGGCATGCACAACACTCTCGCGTTGGTTTAGACTTAATTGTTCTTGTAACTCGTGTGGTGTGTCCACGACCGGTTTGACATTTGGCATCACACAGACGCTGGTGAAACCACCGTGCGCTGAGGCCTTACTTCCGGTCTCTGTGGTTTCCTTGTAGGTTAGTCCCGGATCTCTGAAGTGGACGTGGACGTCGACTAGTCCAGGCAGTGCAGTTGCACCTTTTCCGTCAATCACTTGATTGAACTTGTCACCTAGGTTGGTTCCGATAGCCTTGATTTTATTATCTTCGATTAGGATGGATTGTAATTGGTTGTCTACATACACGTTCTTAATTAATGTCTTCATATTCGTCCTCCGCAATTAGGTCTTTACTCTTTAGGATTGATGTTAGGATGGCCATTCTGGCGAACACCCCGTTTTGCATTTGTCGAAAGATTCGAGATTGTGGTGCTTCAACAAGTGCGTCGGCAATTTCGATGTTGCGATTGACCGGTGCCGGATGCATGATGATGGCTTTCCTCTTCATCTTGTTGCCGCGTTCTTCGGTTAGGCCAAAGATGTTGGCGTATTCGACGGCGGTAAAACTTTCTCGCGCATCTTCGTTTAGTCTTTCTAATTGCACCCTTAGCATCATCATGACGTCGACTTTTCCGACGATGGTATCGATGTTGGTAAACTCACCGAAGTTGTCGAAGTCACTTGGGTACCATTCATCTGGTCCAGCGAAGTATAGCTTGGCGCCAATTCGTTTCAAGATTTCAGCGTTTGATCTTGCGACTCTGGAGTGAAGCAAGTCGCCAACGATGGCAATCTTTAAACCCTTGAACTTCTTGAATTCATCGTAGATGGTAAGTAAATCTAGCAAACTTTGTGATGGATGTTGTCCGCTACCGTCACCGGCGTTAACCAATGATGTGTGGATTCTTTCGTCGTCGATGAGTGGTTCGTACCATCCGGTGGTCTTATGTCTGATGATCACCCCGTCGGTCCCGATGGCTTGTAACGTTTTGACTGTATCTGATAAGGTTTCACCCTTTTGCACCGAACTATTCTTAGGGTCGATGTTAATTGGTGTGATGCCTAACTTTCGTTCAGCCATTTCAAACGATGTGTGAGTTCGCGTACTGTTTTCATAGAACATGTTAGCGAAGTAGACCGGACGCTTTAGCTGTACTAGTTTGCCGTCACGGTATTGAATGGCTAGCTTGATTAGTCCCATTATTTCGTCATCATTTAACTGATTAAGATCTAAAAAGTGTGTTTGCATGTATCCATCCTCCTAAAAAAGCACCCAACTCGATGGAGTGGGTGCTTGGAATGGTCTGATTGCGTATATTCCAATGCACCCTCTCTGGAGTTGCTTAATTGAAACCAAGATAATAAAAAAGGACTTCCCTGACCGTGTCAGAAAAGTCCTTCAATGTCTGTTGTTTACACTGATGGCGTATAGTTTCTACGCATAGGCCTTGTCTGACTCTCTGGTCAATACTTAAAGGCGAATCTCTTTTTATATTGTTTATAATATATCATACTTAAAAAATATAACAAGCCATTATTTAATGTTTTTATAAAAACAAATTCAATAACCCTGTCATGAAAGCTTTGTCAGACAATAAAAAAAGACGCCAGTAAAGGCGTCTTTTTGTAGATATAAATATCGATTGAATAAATCGGCTAAGATCTTAGTACCAACCGTGTTGTAACCAGAATGACTTAGCGTTATCCCATGAACCGTAACGTGCAGCAACATATTGGTCAGCAACTCTTTCTTGGTTAGCAGCTGAGTAGTCACCGTGTAGCATAGCAGCACCTAGTTGGTACTTACCATAGTATTGACCGTTTGAGGCAGTGTATGAACCACCAGATTCACGGTTAGCAATCCAATCCTTAGCAGAACTGTTTGAGCCAGTGTAGCTTGAGCTTTGTGATTGGCTGTAGTTAGTTGTGCTTTGAGTTTGTGATTGACTGTAGTTGCTTGAGCTTTGTGTTTGAGCTTGTGGTTGACTGTAGTTGGTTGTGCTTTGAGTTTGTGTTTGTGATTGTTGTTGAGTTTGGGCTACTGATTGTTGGTTAGTAGTACTTTGGTTAGTTGTTGTTGAAGCAACAGTGTTTTGATCAGTAGATACAGTTGCACTTGAAGGTAAAGTTAGTTTTTCACCTACGTAGATTAAGTCTGTGTTAACACGGTTGTTAACTGCTCTAAGTGAACTTAATGAAACGTTGTATTTTTGTGATAATCCCCATAGAGTATCACCACTTTGAACAGTCACAGTCTTATTAACTGTTGCCTTAGCTTGTTGTTGTGGTTGTTGTGCAGATGCGTTAGCAGTTTGATCTGCGTTGGCGTTAGCACCACCAGCTACAAATAATCCAGCTACTGCGGCAGTAGCAAATAACATTGACTTCATACTATTTAATTTAACGATAATAATTCACTCCTATAAAAATCTATAATTCTGTATTTCTGTATCGTCGAAAGTGTTAATCGATTTGATTAACTGTGATATATACTACATCGTATCCATTACATGCCTATATCATGCACGTTAAAAGATTTGGCTTTTTCGTAACATTGTCGTTACGCTGTAACAATATGACATCAAAAGTAGCATTATGCCCGTCGTTGAGCCATTTTAAACGTTACATACAGCTTAAATTATTCTAAAATTGTTTCTAATCTGGCAAAAAAGTACCAAAAAAACTTCTCAAAAAGGGATTGCAAACCCCAAATTGATCAAAAAATGGATAAAAAAAAGGCGTTGAAAGTAAAACTTTCAACGTCTCTTTTTAATACCAGTTATTGGCAACCCAATGTTGTTTGGCGTTTACCCAAGAACCATATCGGTTAGCAACATATTGTTCTGCGACACGTTCTTGATTAGCTGGTGAGTAATCACCGTTAAGGTAACTACTATCTAATTGATATCTACCATAGTAACGACCGTTTTGTGCGGTGTATGAATCGGTAGATTCATGGAAAGAAATCCATGCCTTTGCTTCGGCATTTGCTTTGTTCCATTCTGATTGAGCACTGGATTGTGATTGATTTTGTTTCTTAGAAGTAGAATGATGTTTATTTGACTTAGTCGAGTGTTGCTTTTGAACCTTCTTATCGTCTTTTGCATCATTATTATTATCTGGAATCACGATTTGATCGCCAGCTAATAAATCATCATCACTATACTTGCCATTAGCATGCTCTAAAACAGACATGAAAACATTGTACTTATCTGACAAGTTTTCTAGTGTATCGCCAGACTTCACAGTCACTACTGTATTCGCGTTGGTATCTACAGTAGCATTTCGGTAAATAGAAAGTAATCCCGCGAACGAGATTGCGATTACAAGAAATAAAACATGAAATTTATATCTAATAACTGAAACACTCCTATATAAAATTAAAAAATAAAAAATTGCGTTTGTTGTCTTTCAACAACGAATGCATATTCTATCTGCTTAATATTACATGAGTATTACATACATGTTACGTTCACTGCTTAGTTTGTAATATAGTAACATTACTGTAACTTGTTGAAATATAAATGAACAAAATGACTAATAACACGGCTTTCTAGTTTTAATAATCGTGTACAATATATAGGCATTTTTTGATCAATTTTCGCAAAAAAATTTTGAATTTTTTTCAAAACCACTCAAATATGTTTCATTTGAAGTGATGTGCAACGTAAAAATCGCAAACAAAAAACCTACCACAAATCGCTTTATGATAGGCTTTTTAACTTTTTCTTAATAGTATTAAATTATTCTAAACATTAGTTAATCTTTATTGTGCTTAATAGCAATTCCTGTGACTGCACTTAGAATTGAGAACACTGGTGACAAGATACTTAGGAATAGGAATGGTGCAAAGTGACTTGCAGGCACACCTAATGTTGCTGAAATAAATGCTCCGGCAACACCCCATGGAATCAAGTAGTTAATTACGGTACCACCATCTTCAATCGCACGACTTAGTGCAACTGGTGCTAACCCAGCTTGGTGGAAGACCTTCTTAAATGCGTTTGCAGGTAGAATTTCTGATAGGAATTGTTCACCAACGAAGACGTTTACCCCGATGGCTGTAAAGATTACGGCAATGATTAACTTAGCGTCACTGTTTAGATGCTTAGTAAGTGGTTGAACAACGGCATCGATGATACCTAGGTGCATCAATAGTCCACCAAATGCTAAGGCAATCATAATCAATGCTAGAGTTCCCATCATTGAACTGATACCCCCTCTTGATAGAAGAAGGTCAACTGACTTGTTACCAGTCTTTGATACGAAACCACTAGTGATTAGGTCGTTAATCTTTAGTAGTGAAAGCTTGTGATCTTGGATTCCCATTAATCCGATTGAAACAATGATGTTAATGAATAATGTGGGAATTGTTGGAATATGACTCCATGCACAGATAAGTAGTAGTGCGATTGGAATAATTGCTAAGAATGAAATGTGGAAATTGCTGTTCAATACGTTTACTGTCTTGTCGACGTTTGATAGGTTAGCTTTACCATCACTGTGGTTTAAGAACACGAAGATGATGAATGAACCAATCATGGCAGGAATTGTTGACCACATCAAGTTCTTGATGTGAGCAATCAAGTCGGCGCCTGATACCGCAGCAGCTAGGTTAACAGTTGCTGATAGTGGTGATGACTTATCACCGAAGACCGCACCTGAGATAACGGCACCTGCAATCATGGCTGGGTTCATGCCCATAGTGATACCGATTCCCATGAAAGCAATCCCTAAAGTAGAAATAACGGTGAATGCACTACCGATGAATGTACCAACTAAGGCACATACTAGAAAGATTGATGGTAGAAACCAGTTGATGTTAATCAAATGGAAACCAAAAACCATTAGCGAAGGAATTACCCCTGAGGCAATCCAAACACCAATTAGTGAACCAATTAACAGGAAGATAAATAATGGAACAATTCCATTTTTAATTCCAGTGATGAATCCTTCGTCGATGTCATCCCATTTGAAACCTTTGAAACGACCCCAGAATACCAAAAGCATAATTCCAGTTAGGATTGGTACTTCTGGTGAAATTCCTAAACCAATAACACCGAATGACATAATTGCCATCATTACAACTAAAATAATAATTCCCTCAGCCAGAGTGACTGTCGGTTTCTTTTCTTCTTGCATAATATCTCTCCTCAAAATAACGTTAATTTTTTCTTCTATTATATATGTAGTCTTTTATTCATTTTGATATCGGATTAATCCTCCGCAGTTAGCAATTCTCATCTTCTCGTCTTCTTTCCATAAAAAAAGTCCCTGTTGTCTAAAACAACAGGGACGACTTATTTGTATTTTTACCGTGGTACCACCCAAATTAGTAACCACACGTAGTGGTCACTCACTCTCTAGAAATAACGACTCTAGTTGCCGTTCTTGGGTAGACACTATCCAATGTATTTCAGCGAAATTAGCCTAATCGGTTCGCAGCAACCACCGACTTCCTGACACCCAGCTAATTCGTTACTTAGTTTGGAATAATTGTTTTGCTTTATTTGATTAAATTAAGATTAGCACTACAGATTTAATCCGTCAACTAAAATTTACATTTCTTCTAGTTTACGGTTTAGATAATGCGCCATCTTTTCCTTTGGATATACTCCAGTCACCTTTTCGACTGCCTTACCATTTTTAAATAAAACGATGCTTGGTAGTCCCATCACCTTGTATTGTTTTGCCACGTCTTCATTATTGTCGACGTTCATCTTACCAAAGTGAATGCGGTCACCGAATTCTTCTTCCATTGCTTCAAGCACTGGATCCATAATCTTACAAGGACCACACCATGGTGCCCAGAAATCAATGACGGTTATCTTGTTATCTGTTTCTTGTGCAAGATTTTCCCTTGTGATTGTTGTTGCCATTAGATTACCTCTTTGCTTTGCGAATAAAATGAATGATGAAGGTTACGATAAATGTAACCAATACGATTAAACCAAAGTGAAGTGGTTCAATTTCAATATCAATCATTGGAATTGAAAGGATTAGCTTCAAAGCGATCACTGCGATTAAGAAGTATGCCATTGTCTTTAACTCTGGGACCTTCTTCATCACTAACATGATGATTTCGGCAATTCCTCTCATACATAGGATCCCGATTAATCCACCTAGTAATACAATCACTGGATTATCAGAAATTGCTAAAGCAGCTAATACGGAATCAACGGAGAAGACAATATCCATAAATTCAATTTGTAATACTGTCATCCAAAAACGCTTACGATTGGATTCGTTGGCAGATTGCTTGAACATGGATTTTTTCTGTTTGTCAGAATGAGCGAAGTGCGCATAGACTAAGTAGAAAAGATATAATCCACCAACAACCTTTAATTCCCAGATATGGATTAGAAATACCCCTAATCCAATAATGATAAATCTAAAGATGTAAGAACCCCAAAGACCATAGAATAATGATTCTTCTTGTTCCTTCTTAGTTGGTAAAACTTGAGCCTGCGTGGCTAAAACCACCGCATTATCAACTGACAGTAAACATTCGATTAATACTAGGGATAAAATAACAACCCATGCATCCTCCGAAAAGATTACGTTATGCCAGTTATTCAAATCGAAAAACGGACCATATAATTTACTTAATAATGGTATCACCTAAAGTCTCCTCTTCTATTTTTCTACTATTATATAAGATAAATTTTTGAAAATATAGTTTTAACTATTAAATTTTTTATTTACTAATTTGATCATCGTACTTAGCTAAATTGTATTGCTTAATCAATGCAATTAAGTTCTTTGCGTAGTTAGGATCGGTTGCGTAACCATTCTTTTGTAGCATCTTAGCTTGTTGTTCATAGCTCATAACATTTTTTTGCTTAATGAAGTTAAGTGCTGTCACAGTACTGTGGTTTTCAACCGCATCATAGACGCTTGGGTACTTTCTGAAAGTAGCAGGAATTGAAATCTTCTTCTTGTCACCTTCACGAACAACCTTAACACCCTTAGCTACTGGTGTATCGTTACTTACGTATTCATCAGTGTAGTATTGAATTGATTTTCCCTTGTATGTTCCCTTCACACCGAAGATGTTGTATGCCTTCTTGTATAGTTCTGATTGACCCCAGTTAGATTCTTGGATAGCTTGGGCAATCACAACACTTGGTAACACAACGTGTTGTTTGTTCCATACTTGAACGGCTGGTTTAGCGATTGTTTCGGCAAACTCATGACGCTTCTTAGCAGCTTGTTCTTGTGCTTCTTCAATTCTTTGTTGATCAGATTTTTGAATTTGATTTTCTCGGATTGTACTGTGCACTTGCTTTGCAACCTTATATCCACCAAATAATACAATCACAATTACAACTAACCAGACAATCTTCTTAGTTAAACTCATTTTCTTTTTTCTCATCATTTATCCTTCTTTTTTATATCGACAACACGATATTTTATTTCGTCATTCTCATCAACTGCGGCATATAATATGGAAGTTTTTTCTTCATTAAAGTAACCTAGGTTGACAACTGGCTGACCATCGATTGTCTCAACGTCTTCAAAGGCATTCATCATAAACCTTCTTAAATAGCGCATCTTAGCGATGTTTTCAGAAGCTGTCTCATTGGCAGCTGTAAGGGTGAATCCCTTATCTAAGTAATGCTTAATTAATGTTACTTTATTTAAGTTTTCCATATTAAAAACGCGAGATCTACTCTTATCGTCTCTAATTGAGGTAATGTAACCTTTTTGTTCCCAGTAACGAAGTTGACGTGTTGACACGTCCATCATCTTGCTGACTTCCCCGATTTTAAAAATTAGACGATTAAGGTCTATTTTTTCGGGAAATAATTTCTTTAAGCCCGACATTTCAACGGTTCCTTTCGTGTAATCTACATAATAAATTTACCACAAATTTGGAACCCTTTCATTACTTTAATTGGGTACAGTAAATATTAAACACTAAAATTATAAAGATTACATTAAAATTGCAAAGTTTTAATTAATTTGAAACTACTTTGTTACATTCTTGAAATATTAATCCCTTATCATATGAAATATATTGAGATAGAGAAAAAACGAGAGAGATTTTTTATAAGAGAGAGGATTTTGAGAGATGAAAAAAATGATTACTAAAATTGCTATAACCGCAGCCGCGTTTACTTCACTACTATTTGCAGGTGCCGCTGCAAGTAACAACAACACAGCCCACGCTGATACTAATACCCAATTTACTTCAGTATACAGTGTTGCTAAGTCAAAATTAGGTGACCGTTACGTTTACGGTTCAGAAGGTTCACGTACTTTTGATTGTTCTGGTTTTACAAAATACATATACAGACACGGTCTAGGTGTTAATTTACCTAGAACTGCGCAACAACAATACCACTACTCTAAAAAAGTTGGTAAGAAGCAACTTCAAAAAGGTGATCTAGTATTCATTGGTTCATCAAAGAATAGCATTTACCACGTTGGTATGTACATCGGTGGAGGCAAAATGATTGATGCTCAAAACCGTGGTGTTATCCGTGAAAGCATCCATGCTCCATGGTGGCACGTAGTAGCTTACGGTCGAGTAGCTTAATTTCATCTCTTAAAATCCAAAAAAGACGATTACAAAATGTAATCGTCTTTTTTTATATTCTTTTATTGAACGTTGTAATCTGTAATCTTAACTTGATCGTCGCTTACTTTCATCTTAGTAAGACTGCCATTAGCTGGGCGTTCAGTGACGTCGTATTTACCTTCACCAAAACGTTCAACCAAACTCAATACCGCGTTTCCGTGACTAATTAATAGGACGTTATCGCCATCGTGGATGTTCTTATCATTTCTGATTAGGTCTAATCCTTGGTCCCAACGTTTCCAGTATTCTTCGTTGCTTTCAGCTTGGTGGAAAGGATCGGATTCCTTTAAGAAGTCCTTAGCTTTACCGATTGAATACTTGGTAACAATGTCTTTGAATGTTGGCAAACCATGAGGTGCTCCAGCAACGTACCAGGTTTGATCCATATCATTTCCTTCGTAGTATCCGTAGAATTCTTCTCTTAGGTATTTAGAAATGGTTGGTTCTTTGACTGAATCGGCCTTGTTACCATCTAAGATGATCTTTGCGGTATGCATGGCTCTGGTGGTGTCACTGCAATAAGCTGCCGCAAAATGGGTATTGGCTAGCTTATCAGCAGTCTTTTTTGCACCCGTAATTCCTTTATCGGTCAAAGGTGAATTACTCCACCCTTGCAAACGATTGTAAATGTTAAAGTATGTTTGTCCGTGACGGACAACGTATAGATTAAATGTGATAACATTCATCCCCTTTTTTAACTGGTAATAATAGAATATCACTAATAAAAAAAGTTAGACAATATTCTGCCTAACTTAATTCAGTATTATAGTATTTAGACGCAATCTTATGGTAGCGTAATTTATCTAGCGTCTTATAAATTATCATTTGTAGTTCGTGTAGTTTAATGATAGTGTAGGAACTCAATTGGACTAAGATTAATCTTTCAGTACGATTGATAATCTCTTGGTTACTAGTCAAAGCTAGCAAGTCACTATGGACCATCTCTGGCATGAATTCAATTATTTGTCCATCACTTAACTGAACATTTAATTTTTTAGTATTACCTTTTAGCAATGCCGTCATCCTCCTACTGATTTAACTTTATTTTACAACATTTGCATAATTTTGCAACTATATATGGTGATAGATATTTTTTATTTCGCCACATATTGTGGTGATGTTTTTATGACACGAAAAAAACATGCCTTTTTGACTTCGGTCTGTTAATATTAAGTATGAATTATATCAAAGGAGCTCTTCATTTTGAAAGCGATAAATTATCTGCGCTCTAAAATGTCCACTAGGTTTGGATTCTTCATTCTACTAGTTGTTTTATTTTGGGCTAAAACTATATACGCATATTTCACTGATTTCCAATTAGGACTTGCAAATCCGTTTGAATACTTCATAGCATTCATCAATCCAATCGCAACTACCATGCTTTTGTTTGGACTTGCAATGTACATTAAATCAAGTCGATTATTTTACCCTATTATCCTATTGATCGATGGGTTAAACACTTTACTACTATATTTAAACGTTATTTATTACCGTGAATTTACCGACTTCATGACAGTAAGTACCATGACCGGTTACTCAAAGGTTAACCAAGGACTTAGCGGATCATCACTTGCACTTACCATGCCACATGATGTCTTCTACTGGTTAGATATCGTTTTAGTATTACTTCTACTATTATTTAAAGTAATTCGCATCGATAACAAGAAGTTTGGTGGTAAGGGCGCATTCGCCATTACTTCGGTTGCCGTGTTAATATTCACCGCCAACCTATCATTTGGTGAAATGGCCAGACCACAACTTCTAACTAGAACTTTCGACCGTACATACATCGTTAAGTATCTTGGCGTTGATTCATTTACAGTCTATGACGCCATCTCCACTCAACACACTAAGGACTTGCGTGCAATGGCTACCAAGTCAGAAATGAATGACGTGCGAAAGTTCATCAACAAGCATTACGCCGCCCCTGAAAAATCGATGTTTGGATTAGCCAAGGGTAGAAACGTAATTATCATTCACTTGGAAAGTTTCCAACAATTCCTAATCGATAAGAAGGTCAACGGCCAAGAAGTCACTCCATTCTTGAACAGTCTCTACCATAGTAAGTCGACAATTGCCTTTTCTAACTTCTTCCACCAAGTGGGACAAGGAAAGACATCCGACGCTGAAAACATGCTAGAAACCAGCACCTATGGATTACCTCAAGGTTCAATGTTTACCCAATTCGGAAGTGACAACGTCTTCCAAGCAGCTCCTGCTATTTTGAAACAAGATAAGGGATACACTTCGGCAGTATTCCACGGAAACGTTGCTAGTTTCTGGAACAGAAACAATGTTTACAAGAACATGGGTTACCAATACTTCTTCGACGAAAGCTACTACGATACTTCCGGCGATAAAGCACTTGGTTACGGTTTGAAGGATAAGCTATTATTCAGAGATTCCGTTAAGTACCTTGAAAGATTACAACAACCTTTCTACGCCAAGTACATCACTGTTACTAACCACTTCCCTTACTCAATCGATAGCGAAGACAGTAACTTTAAGACTACTAACACCGGTGATACCAAGGTTGATAACTACTTCAAGACTGCTCATTACCTAGATCAAGCCATCCAAGAATTCTACGCATACCTACAAAAATCAGGGTTGTTGAAGAATTCAATCATCATGCTATATGGTGACCACTATGGTATTTCTAACTCAGAAAACCTAAGCCTTGCTAGAGCATTGGGTAAGAACCCTAATGACTGGACTGACTTTGATAACGCACAACTACAACGTGTTCCATTGATGTTTAACATCCCTGGCATGAAGCATGGTTACATCGACAAAACCTACGGTGGTGAAATCGACGTCTTACCTACTCTACTTCACCTATTGGGTGTCAACACCAAGCAATACATTCAATTTGGAACCGACTTATTCTCCAAGAAACATGACACTGTCGTTGCATTTAGAAACCGTGATTGGGTAAGTACTAAGTACACATCCATCAGTGGTACTATTTACAGCAACAAGACCGGTAAGGTAATTCACCCTACCCCTCATCAAAGAAAAGTCTTCAATAAGATGCAAGCTCGTGTTAACACTGAGTTATCATTCTCTGATGAATTGAACGAACAAAACTTACTTCGTTTCTACACCCCTAGCGGATTCACTCCGGTAAATCCTAAGGATTACAATTACCAAGATGGTTTCCAAAAGGAACTTGGGGCTGAAACAGAATTGGGTAAGAAATCTACTAGTTTGTATGACAAGCTAAAGAAGAAATCCACTCAATCCCTATACAAGACCGATGCACCAGAATTAAACCATTCGGGTGGATCATCTCGAATCTCCAAGAACAACAACGAAGATAACTAAAAGAAAACGACCAATTGAAAGATTGGTCGTTTTTTATTTGCTTTAAACTAACTTAAAGGTAAAATGATTATAATTGGATTAAGAGATAGAGAAAAAGTGAGTTGAAATAATGAAACAATTTAAAAATAAAACCGTCGAATTGATTTATAGTCTGTTTATTATTTTTATCGCCGTCGCATCCGTTGTGATGGTCGGTCTAGACTACTTCGGCGTTATCAACATCTATCATGGTATTCTAGGCAACATCTACTATGGTATCTGGATCTTTTACATTATTGATTACATATCCGGCTTTCTATTGGCCAAAAACCACAAGCAATTCTTATTAGAAACATCGTTGGACTTAATTTCATTAATTCCAGCCCATCCGATCTTCGTGGTATTTCGTCTATACCGTGTGATTAGAATCGTCCGTCACTACAACCTATTTTGGAAGTTTGGTTGGGACGGAAAAGTGACCGGTGGAATCCACCGTTTCATTTACGACACTGGTTTTATCTACCTATTTTCAATCAGTATCGTGATTTTAATCTTCAGTGCTTTGATTTATTCACACTTCGAACAACATGATTTATCCACCTCATTATGGTGGGCAATTACAACCGCCACTACCGTTGGTTATGGTGATATTTCGCCGCAAACCGCTGGTGGAAAGCTAATTGCCGCATTCCTAATGTTCGGTGGAATTGGTTTTATTGGTTTGTTGACCTCTACGATTACCGACTTCTTCACCCATGGTGATAAGGACGAAACAGACGATAAAATCGATCAATTAACCAAACAAATTCAAGCTTTAACTAAGGAAGTTCAAAGCCTTGAAAAGACGGTCAAAAAAAACAGCACCCCATCAAAGGACGCTAAGAAAAAATAGTTTTTTATGATAATTGAGTACTGTGAATTGGTGCTCGATTGCCTGGGTATAGGTCGTTCATAATCGCATTGATTGTGATTGGAACTTCACCGAATCCAGTCGCGATGATAGTTTGTTTACCATCGTATTTGGCTTGGTCACCCACGGCGTAAATGTTCTTGATATTAGTTTGAAGATTGCCATCAACCTTTGTGGCATGGTGGTCTTCTTCGATATCTACATTCCAGCCTTGCATGTCTTTATTGTTAGAAATGAAACCGTAATTTACTAGAATCTTATCAACATCAATATCGATGAATTCATCATCTGTCTTCATCTTCTTAGCGTGGACTCTAACTTGGTTATTGTCCACGTTTTCTAATGACTTAATTAAGTAAGGAGTCACTAATTTAACGCTTGATTGCTTCAATAGGTTAACGGTGTGTTCTAGCCCTCTAAACTCGTTTCGACGATGCAATAAGTAGACTTCATCGGCAATATCTTCTAGCATTAGTGCTTGATCGATTGCTGAATCACCACCACCTGCGACTAAAACTTTTTTATTTTTAAAGGCATCTAAGTCCGAAGCGGTGTATACTAGTTGTTGGTCTGAGATTGTTTCGACACCATCAGCGCTTAGTTTACGTGGGTTAAATGCCCCGTTACCAACCGCAATAATGATGGCTTTAGTTTTGGTAATTCCCTTATTTGTGGTAACCTTAAAAACGTCGTCAATTTTTTCAACGTTGACTACTGTTTGATTCAACTTAATGTCACCATCCATGGTGGCAAGTTGTTTCTTCAAGTTAGCCACTAAATCACGACCTGAAATCGCAGGATAGGCTGGGATATCTAGAATCGTTTTTTCTGGATATAATGCATTTACTTGTCCCCCTAGTTCTGAAAGACTTTCGATGATTTGAAATTTGGCGGTACGTAGTCCGGCATAAAAACCGGCAAACATTCCAACGGGACCTCCTCCAATTATCGTAATATCATAGATTTCATCTGACATTTTATTTTAACTCCTTTTATTTTGGTGTTATTTAATATATTATGTATCTTATAATTATACTTTAGCAAAGGAAGAACAATTATGCACAGCAAACGCAGAAAAATTATCATTGGGATTGTTTTGATTATTGAAGCAATTGCCCTATTCATCACTACCTCATGGATTTTTAGAGGTCGTGTCCTAAATGATGTGAAGGTAGACAAGACAAGAACTGCAACTATCTTCATCCCCGGTTATGGTGGTAACGCCGTTTCAACCGATGACTTCATTAATCAATTCAACGATCATGGCATTGCTAAGCGTGCTCTTCGTATTCATATTTCTAGCAATGGTAAGGTTACTACCATGAAGAAATATGTCAAGAAGATTTCAGCTGACAACCCATTAGTTCAATTAATCTTTGAAGACAACACTCACCCAATCAAAGAAGCTAAACAAATGAAGAATGTGATGACTTACCTATACAAGACTTACCACATTAAATCAGTTAACTTCTTAGGACATTCATCAGGTGGTCAAATCGCCTACGAATATATGGTTAGAAACCCTAACCAAAAGGAAGCTCCTAAGATTAACAAGTTCGTAAGTATCGCCAACGACTACCCTGCTGGTGATAAACGTGCTAAGAACTTACCACGTAACTTAAAGATTTTTAACATCGCAGGAGAAATCTACAACGTTGGTACTGATGGTGAAGAAGCCGTGGATATCGTTAAACCAATGGGTAAACTAGTTAAGCCTTACGTTAAGAGCTACACATTCTACCTATACCGTGGAGATCCAATTTCTGCTGAACATTCAATGTTGCACGAAAACCCAACATTGGATAAAACAATTGCTGAATTCCTATTTAGAAACTAGCAACCAAAATCTCGATTTCGTTTAGAAGTCGAGATTTTTTTATTAACAAATTTCTCATTTTCGTTAAATTTGTTCGTATTTATATGTCATTTCCTTAAAAACTTCTTAGTATCCCCTTTTATTTTGGATGGAAAGCCCATATAATTAAAGTTAATGAAAAATGTTCACGGGCAAAGATCCGTGAGGGGAATTAATATTGGGAGGGTTTTTCATTATGGCAAAGCAAAAAATTATCTTAGACGTTGATACAGGTGTCGATGACGCAATGGCTATCGCCTATGCTGTCGCTGCCCCTAACGCCGATTTAGTAGGTGTTGTGAACTCATACGGAAACGTATTGGTAGAACAAGCCGCTAAGAACTCACTAGAAATTCTAGACCTATTAGGTGCTACTGACGTACCAGTATTTGAAGGTGAACCACATTCACTAGAAACTGACAGTTTCGAAGTAATGGAAGTTTCAGCTCATATTCATGGTGTTAACGGTGTTGGTGAAGTTGAATTACCAGCAAGTAGCCGCCAAGTGGAAGAACAATCAGGTGTCGACTTCATCATCGAAGCCGCTCACAAGTACGGTAAGGATTTAACAATCATCCCTACTGGTCCACTTACCAACCTAGCCTTAGCATTACGTAAGGACCCATCAATTGCCGATTTAATCGGTAACGTTACTCTAATGGGTGGTGCTTTGACTGTTCCTGGTAATGTTTCTGATGCTGCCGAAGCAAACATCAACCAAGATGCTACTGCTGCCAACGAAGTATTCAGAAGCCCACTACACGATACTATGGTTGGTCTAGACGTTACATTAAGAACTCTTCTAACTAAAAAAGAAACTCAACAATGGCGTGACTTAGGCACTGTTGCAGGTGAAAAATTCGCTGATATCGTTGACTACTACATCGATATTTACGCTGAAATGTACCCACACCTAGGTGGTTGTTCACTACACGACCCATTAGCCGTTGGTGTTGCTTGTGACCCAAGCTTCGTTAAAACATTGGACCTAGACCTATTGGTTCACACTGGTGAATTAAACTACGGACGTACTACCGGTGATACTGCTCACCTAGACGATCCAAATCCTACTGCTAGTGTTGCTATCCAAGTAGATGAAAAGCGTTACCTAAAGACATTTATGGAATACTTGAACTACTTATTCGCAAACAACAAGTAAACAAAAAGGACTTAAACTTCTCGTTTAAGTCCTTTTTTATTTATTCATTAAAGTATTTGTGTAGAAATACCGCTACCCCATCGTCATCGTGGTCGACGGTAACATCTGTGGCAATCTCCTTGATTTCATCAGAGGCATTGCCCATCGCAACACCGACATTGGCAGCTTCAATCATTTCGTAATCATTTTCCGCATCACCAAATGCCATCAGGTTGGAAAAATCCAATCCTAAGTGCTTTAACAAAATATTTAAACAGTAAGCCTTACTCATGTTTAATGGCAAAAATTCCATGATTTTGGGCTGAGAACGGACGATTTTATAATGGTCAGTAATTTCTGCTGGAAAATTAGCACGTGCATTATCCAATGCCGCAATTTGTTCTGACATGATGGCCTTACTGTATGGTTTGTTCTCTAATTCCTTGAAATCAATTGGAACGAATTCAAGTGGTGAATTCAAGACTTCCTTATAGGTTGATTTAACCAAATCGGTTAATTCGTAGACCTTTTCAAAGTCTAGAATGTCCAATGGTAAGTCGTTATCAAATGCGTATTGATGAATTAAGGAAAAATCTGCTAGGGTTAGTCCCTTTTGGTTTAGCACCTTTTGATCGTGATTTCGAATCACCATGCCACCATTGAATGTGATGGTGTAATCATTTGCCTCGGTTAGACCAAGTTGTTTTACATATGGCCAGACCGCATTAATCGGGCGACCGGTACATAGGACAACGGCGATTCCCTTTTTATGTAATTTTTGTAGTGTTGAAACATTTTCATCACTAATTTCTTTGGCTGAATTCAATAGTGTATTGTCTAGATCCAGCGCAATCATTTTTATCATAATGTGACTCCTTTTGAGTGAATAAAAAAACGACATTACAAAGTAATGCCGTCACTCTAAAATATTAAGCTTCCAACTGTGATTCTAATTCTTTTAGTTCAGTTTCACGAATGGAACGGGGTAAGAAACGACGAATTTCTTCCTCATTGTACCCAACTTCCAAACGTTTGTCATCAAACACAATAGGACGTTTGATAAGGTCTGGATACTTGACAACTAAATCTACCAAGTCTGATAGTGACAAGCTATCAAAATCGATGTTTAGCTTTTTGAAAATTTTGGATCTTGTTGAAATGATGTCTTCGCTCCCATTTTCAGTAAGACGTAAGATTTGTTTTACTTCGTCCGCATTCAATGGGTTAGAATTGATATTTCTTTCGCGGAAAGCAATATCGTGGCCCTTTAACCAGGCTCTAGCTTTACGACTGGATGCACTACTTGGTGCTACGTAAAGATTCAACATTTATATCACCCCTTAATCGCTTAATTTTTATAAAAACAATTATGGTTAGGTTAGTAGTACTTACTAAATGTAAATACAATTAACTGTAATCATCTTAACATACCTATAAGATAAATCAATTTAAATTTTTATTAAGAAAAGGTAAATGTTAATCAAATCTTAATTTTTCATTTTTAAAAAAGTGATAAAATATACACAACAAAAGAAACGGAAGAATCATGATAATTCAATACGGGGGTGGCACGATGAAAATAAATCTTTTAGAGACAAGTGATACACACGGCTTTTTGTTCCCCACTAACTATGTGAACTTAAAGGACGATAAACCCTTTGGGGTGCTTCGTTGCGCTACAGCAATCAAGGATCTTAGAACCAAGCTGGATAACGTCGTAGCCATCGATAACGGGGATTTCTTGCAAGGATCAGCATTGGCATACTATATTGCTGAAATCAAAAAACAATCCGCACCAAAACAAATTAACGACGTCTTTAATGCCGTTGATTACGATTTTGGAGTATTAGGAAATCATGAGTTTAATTACGGATTATCATACCTACACAACACCATAAATGAGTGTAATCGCCATTTTATTTGTGCCAATATTATTGATCAAGACGGTAATCACCCATTTGGTAATCCATATGAAATTAAAGATATTAATGGTGTAAAGGTCGGATTCTTGGGTCTAACCACTCAAGGTACCACTAAGTGGGAAAAGAACTCCCATTTAGCCGGTTTAACCTTCCTTTCTGCCAAGGACACCGCCGCCAAATACATCCCTGAAATGAGCGAAAAAACCGATTTAAACGTCATCGTTTATCACGGCGGAATAGAACGTGATGAAGAAGGTGTCCCAACCGAAGTCTTAAATGGTGAAAACGAAACATACGATATCCTAGCACATGTTGACGGTGTCGATGCCATTATCACCGGTCACCAACACAGAAAGATTGCTGGTCACCTATTGGGCGTCCCAATCATTCAACCAGGTCATCGTGGTCAATACGTTGGACACATCGAATTAGATGTTCAACAAGATGACAATGGTAAATATTTTGTGCAATCCAGTGAAGTCGAATTAATTCCAACTAAGAAGTACCAAGTTGATCATGAAATCGCCAATAAGTTGGATGACATCCAAGAACAAATCAACAAGTGGTTAGATGAACCAATGGCTCATATCGAAGGATCAATGGACTTTGATAACGCCTTTGAAGCCCGTTTAAACAAGACCAGTTTCATCCAGTTCATTCAAAATATTCAGATGCAAACTATGGGAGTAGACATTTCGGCAACCGCCCTATTTAATGATGAAGCTCACGGTTTTGAAAATCCGATTACAATGAGAAATATCATCACTAACTACGTTTACCCTAACAGTCTATCCGTGCTTAAGATTACTGGTGCCGAATTAAAGGCCGCCATGGAAACTAGCGCCAAGTACTTTGACTACCAAAACGGTAAGATTGGTGTAAACCATGACTACATTTTCCCTAAGCTAAAGCATTACAACTACGATATGTATGAAGGTGTCGACTACGTGATTAACGTCGCTAAACCAGTTGGTCACCGTATCGAAGATTTGACCTACCATGGCAAACCAATCGATGACGACGCCGAATTAAAAATCGTGTTAAACATCTATCGTGCCGTCGGTGGTGGAAACTACCAAATGTTTTCTCAAGACAAGATTATCAAGTCAGATGATCGAATGATGAGTCAATTAATCGCTGATTACTTAAGAGAACACAAGACCATTGAAGCTGAAAACAATCATAACTTTAAGGTCATCTACAGACCATAAAAAAAGAGTTCCAAAACTTCATGTTTTGGGACTCTTTTTAGTTTAACAATAATAGCATTAAGCTTCTTTAACTGTATTATGATTGCGTTTCTTATTCTTACCAACGTATTGAACAGCTTTTAGTTCACGAATGGTAGTAACCTTAATCTTACCTGGATAAGTCAATTCATCTTGAATTTGATCCTTAACGTGCTTAGTTAATAACTTACTGTTATCATCATTTAACATTTCAGGATTTACAATAATTCTAATTTCACGTCCAGCTTGGATGGCATAGCTATCGCGAACACCCTTGTGTTGGTTAGCAATGTTTTCTAGGTTACGTAGACGACTGACGTATTCTTCAATTGATTCACTTCTAGCTCCTGGACGAGCACCAGAAATGGCGTCGGCGGTGGCAACCAGAATAGCGATTGGATCAGTTGGTTCAACGTCACCGTGGTGAGAAGCAATTGAATTAACAACGACTTCGTTTTCACCAAAGGCCTCAGTTAGTTTGACCCCTAATTCAACGTGGGTTCCACCAACTTCGTGGTCAATGGCTTTACCAATATCGTGAAGTAATCCAGCACGTTTTGCCAATTGGGTATTCAAACCTAATTCGGCAGCCAAGGCACCGGTCAATTGAGCAGTTTCAATTGAGTGGTATAAAACGTTTTGACCATAACTAGTTCTAAACTTCAATTTACCAATAATCTTCATCAAGTCAGGATGAACACGTCCAACGTGGAGTGAGTGAACAACTGTTTCACCGGTTTCACGTAAAGCCGCGTTAACCTTTTGAGTAGTGGTATTAACCAGATACTCGATGTTGCTGTTGGTAAAGTGACGAGAAATGATCAGACTTTCAATAGTTGTACGAGCAATTTCTCTTCTAATTGGATCATGAGTAACAATGTGAAGTAGTAATGGGTAGTCTTCATCAAAGATTAAATCAGTTCCAGTTAGTGTTTGTAGTAGACGAACATGTTGTTCGTCCTTACCAATTAACTTGGATTTGATGTCGCTACTTGGCAAGGCAATGTTTCTTTCAATGTGACTTCTAGGTTCATCCCTAGGGCCTCTTTGAATAGCTTCAATTACTAGGTCATTAGCAATCTTGTTAGCGGCAACCTTGCTTTCGGACAAGTTGTACTTAACTTCGATGTCTTTTTCACGACGAAGAGCGTTTTCGGTATGATTCAACACAGCATGACGAGCATAGTTCTTATCGATATGACTGATTGATTGAAGTGTCAATTCACGTTGTTGCCAAATGTCTTCGGCTTGGTGCATGACGTCATCGATATCATCTTGGACCTTAGCTTGTTCATCGCTGCGTTCATTTAAATCATTAGTATATTTAGTTAATCGGTTCTTCATTTGTTCCAAGTACTTTTCGTGTTGGTTCAAACGGTTTTCACGGGTGATATTTTCTTCTTTTTGAGACTCGATTTCATCGTCTGCAATCTTTTGGTATTGCATGATGTCTTCTTTGTCATCAGCAATGATTTGCTTAGCCTTTACGGCAGTCTCATCGGCGGTCTTTTGTAAATGTTGTGCAGCCTTACTTTTGGCAGCGTCAACTTGACCCTTGATGCGCATATCACTAACCCAAAAACCTAATAAAGCACCAGCGATTAAAAATACTAATGCGGCTAGTTCAATCAAAAAGCGTCCTCCTTTCTGATTATTTTTATTTATTTTTTTAACGAATATTAAACGTATTGTTTGATGGTGTTATTACACACTATCTATAATAACATTTAACCCCCTATTTGATACACTGAAAGTTTTTAAAATTACGAAAAAGGCGCTAGATTCAACATCTAACGCCTTTAATATTATTTAAAATATTTGTTCAAAAATCCCTTAATTGTATCAACATACAACTTTGGATTAGTTTGATAAGAAGCAGCATGGGCTGCATTTTTCACAACAAGTAGTTGTTTTGGTCCCTTGCTAGCCTTGTATAGTGGGTAAACCATGCGAGTTGGTACGAACTTATCGTTGGCCCCATGAATGAATAGCATTGGACGGTGATTCTTCTTCACTTGGTTTAGTGATGAAGCTTCGTACATGCTGTATCCGGCTCTAATGTGGGTAATTCCACTTAGGATTGGAACCAATGGCCAACGTGGGAATGCTGGCATGTTGTAAAGTTGACCAGCTTCGTAGTTAATTTCATCGGAAACACTGGTGTAACCACAGTCTTCAATAAATGCTTTAACTTGGTGTGGCACGTCTTTTTCACCGGATACCATCATGGTAGTAGCTCCCCCCATGCTGACACCAAACATCACGATTTCAGTCTTTGGTCCTTGGTACTTGATGACTTTTTTCATCCATTTAATGTAGTCGAGACGATCTGGCCAACCGTAACCAACGTAATTACCCTCGCTTTGGCCTTGGCCCCTATCATCGGGAGTTAAAACGTTGTAACCCATTTGATGGAAGATGTAGGCATAAGGAGCCATCTTTTCCTTACTACCCATGTAGCCGTGGGCAATCACCACGGTCTTGTTAGTCTTCTTCTCTGCTGGAATGTAGTTAGCCACCAGCTTTAAGTTTCCGGTCGCAGACTTCTGGGTCCAGTGAATCTTTTTAACGTTGTAGTACCACTTGGTACCTGGATATAGTGGTGAATTCTTCTTAATTTTATCGTTACTTAAAAAGGTCTTGTGCGAAGGAACCACGGCGACGTTGTAAAAATACATCCCCGCACCCACAAAACCAACTACCGTCAATACGATTAAAGTAATCACGGTCGCTAGTAAGATTTTGGTTTTCTTTTTCAAGATAGTGCTCTCCATTTCAGTATTTAATAATTCGAGTATAGAGTTTCAATAAATAAAAAGCAACTACCCGCCAATTTGACGCATTTTCGGTTATAATATGCGTAGAGGTGTTGTAAATGTTTCCGATTCGATTAAGAGCTCTTCGTAAAGGGCAACATATCAGTATGAACCAACTTGCAAACAATCTAAACGAAAGATTTCCAGAAGATGAACACAAAAATACCCCTTCACAAATTGGTAATTGGGAACGTGGGATTCGTTCACCTTCTTATGTCGAAATCAAAAAACTGGCATTGTACTTCAACGTCAGCATGGATTATTTGACAGGAAGAACTTCTGTTGAACATTTCAATCTAGGTAGCGTCTTGATGGAGAAAAATGAACTAACCTTTGGTAACCACACTTTGGATCAACAAGATCGATACGAAGTATACCAACTTATCAATGGTTATCTTCATGGCAAGGACCGTCAATACTTAGAAGACGGTGAACAACCAGAAGCATACCAAGAAGAACTTAATTTAAATTTTGATGATTATAAAATGTAAAAAACTCCAGAATATTTTCTGGAGTTTTTTTCGTAATTGTACATAGCACTCATTTTTTGTTTTTTAGTCGATGAAAGATATGGGGTCTGCCAACATATGCCCATGTCATCAATAAGAAATAACCTAACCAAAACACAATAAATGCGACGGCGCGGAACCAATAGTATTGCCATAAATCCATATCTTTCACCTCATTTGTTTTAGATTACTTTTCGTTCGTATGGTTCAGTACTAATTTGTTCGTCCAAAATAGTCTTGCACCATTCCTTTGCTGAGAATAATGAATGATCACGGTAGTTACCACAGCTTTCTGCAGTAGTACCTTGGACATCTTCCCATTCGATGTCATCTCTGATTGCTCGTAGTGAGTCCTTTAATGCTAACGCTACCTTATCGTTTCCAGGGTTACCCCAGGTGATTAAATGAAAACCAGTACGACAACCGAATGGTGAACAGTCGATAACACCGTCTAAACGGTCACGTAATAGTCCTGCAAGTAAATGTTCAATGGTATGTAATCCTGCAGTTGGGATTGCTTCTTCATTTGGTTGAACTAGACGTAAATCAAAGTTAGCGATTGTGTCACCGTTTGGTCCATGTTCTTCTGTGATTAAACGCACGTAAGGTGCCTTTACTGCTGTGTGATCTAATGTAAAACTTTCTACCTTTGTTTCTACTTTTGCCATAATAATCTTCCTTTCAAAAACGAATTAGTATTTAAATGCTGGTAAAGATACGCCCTTGTATTCCTTTTCGATTAGGTCGTATACCGCTTTAGAATGGTATGCGTTAACCACCTCCTTATAGGTCTTGTTGTTGTCTTCTGAAGTCTTAGTTACCAAGATGTTAATCCATGGCTTGTTGTATGAATCGTTGATGTTTGGTGCGATTGCAAAAATTGAATCCTTAGATGGGTTCAAGTGGTTTGCTTGAACGAAGTTTGAATTGGTAATACCAGCTGCGAAGTTAGGTAATAACTTGATGATGGCTGCTGGGTCAACTTCAATAATTTGTAACTTCTTAGGGTTACTTGTGATATCGGATACTGTTGGTGAGTAACCTTTAGCTGGATTAGTCTTGATTAAGCCGGCCTTTTCTAATACCTTCAATGCTCTACCAGCGTTAGTTGGGTTGTTTGGAATGGCAATCTTGTCGCCTTCCTTTAGATCCTTAACGTTCTTAATCTTCTTTGAATAGATGTTCAAAGGTTGGATATAAGTGTTACCAATTGCGGTAAGCTTGTAGTTCTTTTGACTTACTTCTTGATGTAGGAATGCATAGTGTTGGAAAGAGTTAATATCAATTTGACCACTATTGGTTGCTTGGTTTAACGCTTCACCGTCACTGAATACTTTTACGTCAGCGTAGATGTGTTTACTTGCTAATTCCTTGTTGACTTGTTTCCAGATTGGCACATCGTTACTACCAATAATTCCGACGGTGACAACCTTTTTGCCCTTGGCGCTTTCGCCTGACTTGTTGTGACCAGATACGATAATGAAACCTAATACAACGACTAGAATCGCTACTAAGATAGCTGATAAACTAGCGACTTTCTTTTTATTATGACTACTTTTTTGACTCATATAAAACGCTCCTTTAGCGGGTTAATAGTTCCGCAATTAATGTTCCAATTACTTGGACAATTGTGACTAAGATTAGTAGTACGATGATGCAGGCCATCGTTACATCGAATTGGTTTTGTTGGTATCCATATTGAATGGCGAAGTTTCCTAAGCCCCCTCCACCAACAACGCCGACGATGGCGGTTAGTCCGATTAGACTAACGATTGTGGTAGTAGTCATTCTAGTGATACTAATGATACCTTCATGTAGATAGATTGACTTCACAATTTGGAAGTTGCTTAAGCCGATTGCCTTACCGGTTTCAATTAAACCAGGATCAATTTCGTTTAACGCTGATTCAATCTGACGGGCAAAGAATGGTGTAATTCCGACAACCAATGGGAAGATGGTCCCGGTTACCCCGATGGCAGTTCCAGAAATCAATGTAGTTAGTGGAATTAACGCAACAATTAGAATGATGAATGGAATACTTCTAAATAAATTGATTAATTTATCGAAGATATTAAAGATGATGAAGTTGGGCTTAATTCCATCGTGCTTGGTGACTACCAAGATGACTGCGATGACCAAACTGATAATTAATGAAATTATTCCGGATAAAATCACCATTTCAATCGTTTCGACAATCGATTGGGTGAATTCAGGCCAGTTCGTTCCAACGTTTGGAAAAAGACTATTCAACATCGTTAATCACCTCCACTTCAATTCCAATGTTTAGTTTTAATTCCTTGTAGGCATTTTCGATATCTTCCTCGTTTCCTTCAACGGAGATAATCAATCCACCGATGAGCTTGCCTTGGATTAATTTGATATCACCTAACAAGATGCTGATGTCGACGTTGTACTTTCTAGATACCAATGAAATAACTGGATCAATCGTATTTTCATTGTTGTAAGTCACCCGAATTAAGCGGTGACCTTCAGGTAAACCTAGCGCTTGGTACAATCCCTTTGAAACGTTTAAGTTGGTGGTTGTCTTAACGAAACGTTTTGTAATCTCTTCTTTTGGATGAGAGAAAACATCGTAGACATTTCCAGTCTCAACAATCCGACCATTATGTAGAACAGCAACATCTTCGCAGATTTGCTCAATTACTTTCATTTCATGGGTTACCACAACGACTGTGATATTAAGTTTTTGATTTAGTTCTTTTAAGATTTCCAAGATTGAATCCGTCGTTTCTGGATCCAGTGCACTAGTTGCTTCATCACAAAGCAATACCTTCGGGTCATTAATCAACGCTCTAGCAATCGCTACTCTTTGCTTTTGGCCTCCGGAAAGTGAATTTGGATATGCATCCGCTTTGTCGGATAGACCAACCAATGATAGCAGTTCGTCAACCTTAGCTGCCGTTTGCTTCTTTCCGATTTTTTTGTACTTAATCGGTAATGCGACGTTTTCAGCAATCGTTCTTTGGGGCATCAAGTTGAACTGTTGAAAAATCATACTAATTTCACTTCTCAAGTTGATTAATCCCTTTTCGCTCAATTCATTGACCACCGTATCAAGATATTTGATGGATCCTGAAGTTGGTAGTTCCAAACCGTTAATACAACGAATTAACGTCGATTTACCGGCTCCGGAATATCCGATGATACCGAAAATCTTACCTTGTTCAATTTTTAAATTTACACCGGACAAAACCTCGTTTTGTCCTTCATCAGTTTCGAACGTTTTATTGACATTTTCAAAACTGATAATGTCGGTCTTACTCATATCTTCACCTCCTAATAAAAAACGGCATCCTTCGATTAATTAAAATCAAAGGACGCCGTTAGCGTGGTACCACCCAGTTTGGTAATTTTCATTACCCACTCATCGTAAATTACGATTAATTGAATATCGGCAATTGACCGCATCCGTTGCTGGACGATACCTCCTAGACCATCTATAGAAAAATTAACTTACTGCTTTTCACCATCCGCAGCTCTCTATCAAAGTAATTAGTCTACTCTTCTATTCATTGGTATGTTTTGTTTATTATTCGCCCCAGATCTTCTTAGCAGTGTCGACTACTAATCTAATCTTGGACCATTGTTGTTCTTCCGTTAGATGGTTTCCTTCTTCAGTTGAAGCAAATCCACATTGAGTACTTAATGATAAGTGTTTTAAATCTACATATTCGGTAGCTTCGTTTACACGTTGGATTAAGACTTTTTGATCTTCTAGTTCTGGACGTTTGCTGGTAACTAGACCTAAGACAACGTCTTTTCCTTTTGAAACTTCAGCAAGTGGTGCAAAGTCTCCTGAACGGTCATCGTCAAATTCTAGGTAGTATGCTTGAACGTTTTCCTTACCAAATAGTGTTTTGGCAACCGGAGCATAGCCACCTTTTGATGCCCATGTTGATGCGTAGTTACCACGACATACATGAGTGCTGATACGTAAGTCTTCAGGTAAGTCGCGAATGGCTTCGTTGTTGAATTTTAGGTTTAAGTCTAGTAATTGTTGGAGGTTATCAAAACCATCTTTTACTAATGCCCAACCATCTGGATCAGAAAGTAAGCCCCAGGTACAGTCGTCTAACTTAACGTCGCGACAACCAGCATCGTATAAAGCAAGAATTAAATCGTGGTATGCCAAACCTAAATCATGAATTAATGCGTCGGTGTCAGTTCCGTATACCTTTTGTAAGGCGGCGACATTTTCAGGTCCTCTTACTAGTTCTAAGTAACATTGAGCTGGTGATGGAATGCTTTGTCTGGCAATCACTTCATCATTGTCTTCAATCAATGATTGTAAGTACTTGAATGCTAATAAGTCAGGATGATTAGGATTGAACTTAATCTTGCCATCTAATTGAGCTGAGTCATTTCTGGTTTCAACGTCATGGAAGATGTAACCATGTTCTTGTTTGGTATGTTTGATTCCATCAAAACCCCAGAAGGTATCTAAATGCCAGTAGCTACGACGGAATTCACCGTCAGTAACAATCTTTAAACCGTTAGCAATTTCTTTTTTAACTAAATCTTTGATCAACTTGTTTTCAATCTCAGTCAATTCTGCTTTAGTAATCTTTTCGTTGCTGAAGTCTTCTCTTGCTTGCTTTAGTTCCTCTGGTCTTAAGAAACTACCTACGATATCAAAATGTTTTTGCTTAGTTGCTACTTGTGTCATATCAATCACTCCTCTAAAGTTTTAATGAATTTTTTATCAAATAAAAAAATCCGCTCCTAGTATAAATACTAGAAGCGGATTCCGCGGTACCATTCTAATTTGGATGCAGCTTACACTACATCCCTCACTAACGTCTATCAACGTGTGCAATTAATAATGGTTGCCACCCCATCAGCGTTTAAGTATCGACGCTGCCAATTAACGGGCCATCTTCACCTTTGTCGAATCGATCTACTCACAGCTACCGTAGACTTTCTGAACTATCTTCAAGGGTTACTCTCCCGATCTTTTTGTTGTCTGATTTATTTGATTGACTAAATACTAATGCCGTAAATAATAAAAGTCAACACTTTTTATCATATTTTTCTAATTTATTTTTAATTCAACAAGCAAAAAAGACCGCTATCGCGGTCTTTTGAAAGGTATAATATTTTTAATCTTTTGGTAGATTTGGATTATCTAAGTGGTTAATTTGCCCCTTAAACTCATCAGCGTTAACTTCGATATCCTTACTGTGGTCCTTGCCAGTTTCACCGTATGAAACCATGTAATCGGCAGCTTCACCGTGTTCTACGATATCTAGTCCGGCTCTTTCTTCTTCTTCAGTTACACGCATTGGCATTACTAGTTTTAGTAGTGAAATAATAATTGCACAAGCCACTGCAACGAAGATGATTGTTACTAAAGTAGCGATGATTTGAGTTAGGAATAACTTGAAACCACCACCGTAGAATAGACCATTGTCTACAACTGAGCTGTTTACTGCCTTAGTAGCAAATAGACCAGTCATGATACTTCCGACCATTCCTGAAACACCGTGACAACCGAATGCATCAAGTGTGTCATCTGCACCTACTTTAGCCTTTAGCACGTTTACGTAGAAGTAACTTACTAGAGTAGCAACGATACCGATTGCAAAAGCTCCGGCGATAGTTACGAAACCAGCAGCTGGAGTGATACCAACAAGTCCACAAAGTGTACCAGTACAAATACCACCTAATTGTGGCTTACCAACAAAGTGCATATCTAATAGCATCCATACCATCATTGAAGTTGCGGCAGCAACAGTTGATGTCATGGTAGCTTGCATTGCGACATTGTTTACACCTAAAGCTGATCCGGCATTGAAACCATACCAACCAATCCAAAGAATGGTAGTACCTAACAATACCCATGAAAGGTTGTAGTGCTTAGTTTCTTTACCAAAGTTTAGACGCTTACCTAGGTAAATGGATAATACCAACGCAGTAACCCCTGCATTAATATGTACGACAGTTCCACCAGCAAAGTCTAAAGTACCAAGCTTTGCTAAGAATCCAGTTGGTGACCATACCATGTGTACCATTGGGTAGTAAATGATAATTGACCATAGTATTACAAACCATAATAAGAACTTGAAACGAATACGACCAACAATCGCACCAACGAATAGCGCTGGAGTAATAACCGCAAACATCATTTCAAAGATTGAGTAAATGCTTACTGGAATCTTAGTTGGTGTAAGTGATGTAAGATCAATTCCATTCATAAATGGATGGGCTAGGTTTCCAATAAATCCACCTATATCACCTGAGAATGAAAGGCTGTAACCAAATACAACCCAAAGAATAACTGCTAAACCAGTCATAATGAATACTGACATGGTAGTGTTAACAACGTTTTTCTTTGAAACTAGGCCCCCATAGAAGAATGCTAGACCCGGTGTCATAAACAGAACTAAAATACTTGAAATAAAAACAAATCCCGTACTTGCTAAATCCATCAATATCTACCTTCATTTCCTTATAATGTTATATCATGTAACATATTATATCATTAAAATTAAATAAGTACAGGGTTAATTGTCTTTAATTTGAATTTAAATCCAAATTTATGGCACATTATGTTATATCATATGACATAATACCCTCTTTTTGCATTCATCTCGGTTTTCCCATAAAATAATAATTAAGCAACTCAAGGGAGTTAGACAATGGATAAAAAGAAACTACTTAAGAAAATGAAGAAAAATAAAAAAATCATTCATAAGCCTTCATACATCGAAAGAATGAAGAAGTACTATGATTTATTCAATGATTTTTCTGACATTAAATATCTAATCAATAACGTTTTAGAAGCAGACCGTTTATTACAACAAAACCAATTACCACAAGATTTACCGGTATTGCTATTGCCCGACGACATCCAAGACACCATCTTCGCTTACGTGAACGAAAAGTACCCAATGGGCGACCCTAAGGGCGACGCCGTCTGGAACCAATTCGTTGATCAATTACCAAAACTAGATCAAGACTTACGTGAATTCCGTGACTACTTAGAAGAACAATACGGGATGTGGGCATACATCTCCGCCCCATTCACCAATGACATTGCCAAGTTCTTAAATGGCAAAAAAGCCTTGGAAGTGATGGCCGGAAATGGATACATCTCAAAAGGATTACGTGAGAATGGTGCTGATGTCATTTGCACCGATAACCTTGCATGGAAGAAGGAAAACGAAACCGGTAAACATCTAGTTACCGACGTTGAATCATTGGACGCAATCGATGCCTTCAATAAGTACAAGGACGACATTGACTACATCATCATGTGCTGGTCACCTGATGGTATCGATATCGACTGGAAGTTATTATCAGCCATCCGTGAATCTGGTAAGGACATTCCACTAATCACCATTGGTGAAAAATACGGTGCCACAGATTCGAAGCAATTCTGGGCCAATGCTGAATTCGTCGAAAACGATGACGTTAAGAACTTAAACCGTCACCACAAACCATTCGATTTAATCGAAGATCAACTATACTTGGTTAAATAAAAAAAGAGCGTAACTTCAAATGAAGTTACGCTCTTTTTGGCATCTACTAAGTAGACGGATAAGTGGTGTTCACATCACCAACATATCAGACACGCGAATTACGTCCGCATAATGTGTCCCCTTCGAAAATATCGCTTAATCACATCTTGTGAATACAACCGTAGTTGCGCGATCTCCTCGACTCATCGCAACAAGTAGTATAACACATAAGAGTGATTTAGACTATTTTTTCTTGGTAGTCTTTTTAGCAGTTTTCTTCTTAGCAGCTGGCTTTTTCTTGTCTGTCTTTTCGGCAGCTTCTTGTTCAATCTTTTGATTTTCTTCGATTGCAGCAAGTTGGTCATTTGTCCATGCACCCAATTTAGCACTTAAATCAGCGTTGACCGTAAAGTCATCTTGTGATGATAATTCATCAATACGCATCTTTGAACGGTTTACATCAGGTGATTCTACGAACATGTAGACGTTTAGTGGGCAGTTAGTTTCGTCACTCATCATCTTTGAGATATTCTTGATGTATCTGTATGGTAAGTTCACGATATTGTTTTGTAGGTAAAAACTAATGTCTTCACCCTTCACTTGTAGTAATGCAGAAGCCAAACGGCCACTGTTTACTTGTTCTTCCATGAATTCCATCAATGGTTGAAATGCCTTTTCAGCATCCTTCTTCAAGTCTTCCAAAGACACTTCAGCTGAGTAAGTTTCAAAACTTTCAGCAGTAACATCATCGATAAATTTTTGTGCATCCATTTCCATATTATTAAAACACCTATCTTATTTTTTTACGTTCTTTTTAACGATTCTTACGTAGTCGCTTTTAATTTGTTTTGCGGCGATTCGATACCACAATAAGTTCACAATAATTCCTAGCACCGCAAATACTACTGCTAGTACTGAAACACCACTATGGCTTTGGGTCGCAAAGATAAATACAATTCTAATCATCGCTAAAGTATAGATACCCACAACAAATAATAGGAAGTGGTAAGCTAGACGCCACTTAAGTAAACCACCTATAATTAGAAGTAGGTATAATACTGCGGCAACGATAATTGTCTTGATTAGATCTTGGGCATTTTCACCCATTAAAAAATCACATATAATAAACATTACTAGTGATAAGAGACTCCAAAGGCTGATAATCTTTTTATCCATAATGCCCTCCGGTTTAAAATTACTATTTACACCTTATCACAACTCGACTGAATATAGTAACACATTTGACTAAAAGAGGTGAAAAAATGCAAAAATGGGAATATAAACTAACTATTTCCAAACTTAATGAAGAAACATCACTACGTGAATATTTACAAAAGCAATTATTAATCCCTAAGCACCTCATCTTTGCCTTGAGGACCAATGAACGGGTCTTGGTTAACAATAAGTATTTACCCATGAATTTTGCGATTAAGAACGGTGATGAAATCCATCTTACGTTTGTTGAAGATGATTTTTCGTTGCCGGTACAAAATCTAATCCCAGATAGTTCAATTAAACCTGATATCTTATACGAAGATGCAGATCTGTTGGTGGTGAATAAGCCAAGCGGATTCAAGACCCACCCTAATCAACCTGGTGAGACCAACACACTACTAAACTTCTGCGAGGCCTACCTCAATCAAACCAATCAGCATGCATTTATGATTCACCGTTTGGATCAATTCACCTCAGGAGCCATCATTATCGGCAAAAATCCTGCAGTGGTCCCTATCTTGGTTCGACTAATCAAGGATAAGGTCATTCATCGAAACTACCTAGCCTGGACCGATGGCATCATCACTCCACCAACCGGAACCATCGATAAGCCAATTGGCTTTGACCCCAATGATAAACGTAAACGAAAGATTGATGGTATCAAACCTCTTAAAGCTAAAACCGACTACATGGTGCAATCTACCACTGACAACAATTCTTTAGTCGAATTATCGCTGCATACTGGGCGAACTCATCAACTTAGGGTCCATTTAGCATCCATTGGCCACCCGATTGTGGGCGATCCTTTGTATAACCCTAATTCAGATAATGATGATATGTTACTTCATTCTTGGAAGTTAACGTTAGTTAGACCTTATTATATGGATCGAATCGAGATTAAGTCACCACTTCCCGATTCGTTTAAAACATTTATGTAAACAAAAAGAACCGTATCAAAAGATACGGTTCTTTTCTTTATGGTTTGACCATAAGTAAATCAGATAAATTATCTAATTACTTTAATGGTTTCCATTGCCATTCGTTAACTTCTGGTAAGTCAGTACCAACTTCACGGATGTAAGCGTTGTGCTTGTCAACCATGTCGTTCATACGTTGTACGAATGATGCACCCTTAACAGAGTATTCTGGAATGTCGTTTACAACTTCCTTAGCTAGGTCGTAACGATCTAGTTGGTTCAATACACGCATGTCGAATGGTGTAGTGATATCACCGTTTTCACGGTAACCGTGAACGTGAACGTTGTGGTTGTGACGATCGAAGAATACATCCTTAACAAGACCTTCGAATCCGTGGAATGCGAATACAACTGGCTTGTCAGTAGTGAATAGACGGTCAAATTCTTCATCAGTTAAACCACGAGGGTCAACCTTAGGTGAACGTAGTTTCAAGAAGTCAACAACGTTGATGAATCTGATCTTCATTTCTGGGAATTCGTCGTGTAGTAATGAGATAGCAGCTAGTGATTCCCAAGTTGGTTCAGTACCAGCAGCAGCAATAACTACGTCAGGTTCTTGACCTTGGTCAGTTGAAGCCCAGTCGATGTAACCTAAACCATTGTTTACAAGGTTAGTAGCTTCTTCAATTGAGAACCATTGTGGACGTGGGTGTTTTGAAGTAATGATTAAGTTAATCTTTTCTTGGCTGGCGAAAGCAACGTTACCAACAGCTAATAATGTGTTAGCATCAGCTGGTAAGTATTCACGAATGAATTCTGGTTTCTTTTCAGCTAAGTGAGTTAACATACCTGGATCTTGGTGAGTGTAACCATTGTGATCTTGTTGGAATACAGTTGAAGTATCAACAAAGTTCAATGATGGGTACTTCTTTCTCCATGGTTGGTCAGCAGCTTTACGTAACCACTTGAAGTGTTGAGTTAACATTGAGTCAACAACACGACCGAATGATTCGTAAGTTGCGAAGAAACCATGACGACCAGTTAATACGTAACCTTCTAACCAACCTTCAGCTTGGTGTTCTGAAAGTTGTGAATCGATTAAACGACCTGATGGTGATACGTATTGGTCATTTGGTTCCATAATTTCTTCCATCCATTGACGGTTAGTTTCAGCAAACACACCGAATAGACGGTTTGACATTGATTCATCAGGACCAAATGCACGGAAGTTATCTGGGTTAGCCTTCATAACGGCACCTAACCAGTTACTCCATACAGCCATATCTTGGGCTACAGTTTCACCTGGAGTCTTAACGTCAACAGCAAATTCTTTAACGTCTGGTAAGATAAGTGGCTTAGGATCGATACCACCGTTAGTGATAGGGTTAACTGACATTCTTCTGTCACCCTTAGGTGCTAGAGCCTTAATGTCATCCTTGATAGTACCGTCATCGTTAAATAGTTCTTCTGGTTTGTATGACTTCAACCAGTTAACGATTAGGTCAGCGTGTTCCATCTTGTCTGATGAAACATCAACTGGGATTTGGTGAGCACGGAATGAGTTTTCAATTGGGTTGCCGTCTAAGTCAAACTTAGGACCAGTCCAACCCTTTGGAGTTCTAACAACGATTACTGGCCATACTGGTTCAGTAGCAGTGTCAGCAGTTTGGTTTTCACGTGCATTCTTTTGTACGTCTTTAATTTCTTGAACAGCTTCGTCCATAACCTTAGCCATCTTTTCGTGGTAAGCCATGTGATCATCGAAGTCTTGTTCGTTTTCAACGAAGTAAGCTTTCCAGCCCATACCCTTGAAGTAGTCAGTAATTTCTTGGTCTGACATACGTGACATGATAGTTGGGTTAGAAATCTTGAAACCGTTTAAGTTAATGATTGGTAGAACGGCACCATCTTTAACTGGGTTGATAAACTTGTCTGAGAACCAACTTGCAGCTAGAGGACCAGTTTCTAATTCACCATCACCAATTTCAACAGCGGCAATTACATCAGGGTTATCAAAGATAGCACCAACACCGTGGGCTAGTGAGTAACCTAATTCTCCACCTTCATGAATTGAACCTGGAGTTTCAGGGGCAGCATGTGATGCAACTCCACCAGGGAATGAGAATTGTTTGAATAATTTAGCCATACCCTTTTCATCTTGTGAGATGTTTGGGTAAATGTCTGAGTAACTACCATCAATGTATGAGTTAGATACCATAACTTGGCCACCGTGACCTGAACCTTCAATGTAGAACATGTTTAGGTCATACTTGTTAATAACACGGTTTAAATGTGCGTAAATAAAGTTTTGAGATACGATAGTACCCCAGTGACCGATAGGCTTAACTTTAACATCACTTGATGTTAATTCTCTCTTTAATAATGGGTTATCTTTTAGATATAGTTGACCTACTGATAAGTAGTTAGCAGTACGCCAGTATTTATCTAATTCTTCCAAGTATTGCTTGGAATCGAAATCTTGAGCCATTAATTAACACTCCTTTTAAAATAAAAACTATTGAAATTAATAATGGAAAAATCATCAGACTACGCCCGATAATTTTAATTACAATGAATATAATAAAGACTTTTCACAAAAAGTCAACCTTTTTGCAAATTGATACGGTCCAATTTATTCATTACAATTAAACCATTATTACATCGTCATTATTATGAACGATTTTTCGACAATAGTCCAATGATTTTCATAACTTTTTTGTATTAAATTTCTACACCATAACGAAAGTATTGTAACGCAGATATTGATAGTGTAGACGCATGTTTGAGACCTCAAATGGAGTCCCGTCATCTAGGAAGAAAATCCCTTCCATGACACCAACTGGTTCGGTTGGTTTTAAATTAAGTAGTTCTTGATCTTGTTCATTCGATGGACTAGCCAAAATTGATAGGAATGAACGTGTGACACTCTTGTTGATTGTGTCTTCAACATAGTTAAAGATCGACTTTTCAACAATCTCTTGTGTTAGTTCAGGAGCAATCTTAATTGGAATGTATCCTGTTTCTATCATGAACGGTTTGTCATCAAACAAACGAAGTCGTTGAATTTCATACACGAAATCTCCGTCAGCTAAGAATAAGTCTTGTTGAATTTCCTTGCTGGCAGGTACAACCTTGAAACTCAATAGCTTAATCTTTGGAACTTTCCCTTGACTCTTCATACTGTCAGTAATCCCTAGGTTAGAACCTTCGTAATGAAAAATAGTCTTATTCTTCATAAATAGTGGATTAATAAAAGTTCCTGAACCACGTTTTTTGAAAATAATGCCGTCATCAGCTAACACTTTCAACGCCCGTTTCACTGAACTGCGGCTTACGTGGTATGTCTCACTTAATGTTCGCTCGTCGGGCAAGCGCTTGTTAGGAAATTGGTTATCGACTATCTTTTGCTTCAAGTCGGATGACACTCTCCTGTAAACTAAATCAGCCATTTTCTACTCCTTGCGATTAATTTTCTAAAAATCAGTATAACAGATTTATCACGTTAACTTTGCAAAATTAAAATAAATTCTTTGGATGTGGTTTACCCACCATCTCATGTTTAACGTGTTGAACCATATCTGAAATCATCTCTACTACGTGCGGATCGTCGACACCGTATAACACGCTGGTCCCGACTTTTTCCTTACAAACAATTTGATACTTATATAGGATACCTAGTTGTTTTGAAACCACCGGTTGATCGAGCTTAGTCTCCTCACAAATCTGATTAACACTTAATGATTTGTCCGCATCCATTAAGGAAGTAATGATTAAAATTCTGCGTTCATTACTCAATACTTTGTAGATGGCTGCAACCTCTTCAATGATTTTCATTTTATCCTGCATTTAAACATCCCCTAAAACCAAGAAACAATATGGGCAATTAAGCCGCTATCAAACAGTACGTAGATTCCGACACCGATGTAGACCACCTTTGTCATAATCTCACCGTATTTTTCCATCAAATCATTGATTGGTTTGATATTACCAATCCACTTGATAATCAAAATTACCAGAATTGATAAAACGGTTAATACCGCAATCACTTCTAATATTTGAATCGCACTAATAGTAGATAGCACCGGCAAGAACAATGCCAGGTTGCATCCAGCACATACTGATAGGTAAGTAACTAGTGTAATCACGACTGGTGACTTGTGATTCACCTCTTTAGCGTCTTCGTCCTCATCCTTTAAGGCCATGTAGATAGGTAGGATTCCCAGCAAACCTAGTATCCATTCCGGTAGAAAACGGTCTAAAATTTGACCAACACTAAAGCTTAGTATTAGTAGTACCCATAATCCAATTAGATACCCCATCATAACTGAACCTAATTTATGTTTCTTCAACAATAAAAGTAGGATGAAAAAGAAGTCTAGATTTACCCCTAAAAACGTAATTAAAATTAATAACCAATTCATATTATATTCCCCTTTTTAAAATATACCTTTTTAGATATATATCATTTTTGGTATATACTACATTAACGTTAATTGGTTGTCAATTCTATGCTAGAATAATTACCGAGGTGATTTTGAAATGGGAAAAAAGAAGAAAAATAAAGTTCATAAGACATTAGTCGAACAAATTCTTGATAAAAATAACATTTCTTATATCCAACACCAATTCGCAACACACGACGAAAATAACGTCGCTCAACTAGAAGTCGAAGAAGACATGGATCAACATCGTATCTACAAGACATTAGTGCTTGAAGGTAAGGAAACTGGTCCAGTTGTTGGCGTGGTGCCCTTGGATCAACATTTAGACGAAAAGAGACTTGCCAAAGAATCTGGCAACAAGAAGGTCAACATGGTTCCGCTAAAGGACCTATTAAAGACCACTGGGTATGTCCATGGTGCAAACACACCTGTTGGAATCTACGAAAAGTTCCACTACCCTATCTATATTGATAACGAAGCTAAGCGCCAAGGCCAAATTCTGGTATCATCCGGACAAGTTGGTCGCTCCGTTGAACTAGATGCAACTGATTTAGTTAACTTAGTTCACGGTCACTTCGTTGATATCGTAAAGTAATTACGTATCTAATTAGTGAATGCCTTGCCATTCATCCTTAAATTCCCTCACAAAATCGTGCATATATTGACTACGTCTGTCCGCCATTTCTTTGGCAACCGGCGTATTCATTAAATCAGGTAGTTTGAATAACTTTTCATAAAAATGATTAATGACCGTTGTATGCTCACGATATTGACTTTTGTCCATATCATTGCGAGGCATTTGTTCGGGGTCATAGATGGTATCACCAAAGTGACCTCCGAAGTACATAGCTCTGGCAACGCCAATTGCGCCAATTGCATCTAGTCGGTCGGCGTCTTGGACGATCTGCCCATTAATCGATAATTCATAGTGATGTTTTAAATTTGCACTGTAAGACATGTGCGTAATGATATCCATCACTTCATCAATTTGTGCTGAGGTGTAATCCAGTTGTACTAACTTGGATTGCACCTCTTTTTGTTTGTCATATGTATCATCGACTAACTTATCGTCAATCACGTCGTGCAAGTATGCAGCAGTTAAGACAATTAATAAATCAGCATTTTCTGTTTGTTCACTAATTGTCTTGGCCAATGCAACAACTCTTTGAATGTGGGTGTAGTCGTGTCCGGTAGTGTCATCACCCAGTTGTTGTTCGACGTATTGTTTTAACTTATCGATAGTTTCCATGCCAATCCCCCATTTTTCTTATTATTATAATCTAAACAAAAAGCATCCTACAAACGTAGGATGCTTTTTTATTATTCATAAATCATATCTTCAAAGATTTCGTTGGCAATCAAGCGGTTAACAATTGTATCCGCGATTGAACTTAATAGTTGTTCAATTTCTGAATCGTTGTTAGCGACCGACTTACCGTCTGCGATATGGTGTAGCTTTTGAACCAACATTTCAATGAATTCATCATAGGCTTGTTTAGGAAATTGTTGCTTAGTAATTTCGTCAATTCCACGTCTGATGTCCTTAATTGAAAAGACTGGTTTCAATAAACTGATAATTATAATGTCTGCCACATGGACAGTTTGATATTTCTTTTTAACTGGCGCAAATGTCGCCTTGTTTTTTACGTAATTATTAACCATGGACTTAGTTACTGTATCCATCCCTAGTGGTCCAATCGCCTCGTTGACAACGGCCACTAGCTGATCCATGTATAAATCAAACTTGGGAAGTTCTTCCCACTTTGGTAAAGTAACTTCTTTCATTTGGTCCTGCCACTTGGTATATTTGCTGTTCATTAGATCACCTCAATGTCATTATTATATCACATCAAGTAGTTTTATATACTAGCTTAAATGGAGTCATCAAATTTTTCTGGATTAATCTTAATCAAGATTCGACGAACAACTGATGACATTACGATAAACACTGGTACAGCTGTCACAACAACTAGGGCTGCCGGAATGAAGATTGGCATCGTAAATACATCTACCAGTGAGAATACCGATGGGAAGAATAAGAAGATGGCCGCAAATATCACAATTGATGGCACAATGATGGATAACTTGACCTTGTTGAGTGGACGTGATGCTTTAAACAAGGCAATCCAGTAGATGAATCCTGTAACCAAGACACTGATTGTCGCTCTTTGGACAAAGTTAAAGTCAAAGGCCTTTCCAATGTAGATAATCAACACAACGTATCCAACAATCGTCATCGCTGCTGGCAACGCAATGTTGTATATCTTGGTACTAAACTGGTTGGTAACCCTTTGATAGTTAGGTGCTAATGCCAATAGGAATGATGGCAATCCAACCATAAAGGTGTTGATTGGTGTCAATTGAATTGGTTGAAATGGATAGCTGTGAATGCTAAACATAAACAAGATGGTTAATGACAATGAGAACATTGTCTTAATCAAGTATAGCGAAGCCACACTACCGATGTTATTGATAACACGGCGTCCTTCGGCTAGGACATCGATCATTGCCGAGAAGTTTGAATTAATCAAAACGAAGTCGGCAATTCCCTTGGTGCTTTCACTACCGGAAGCCATCGCAATTCCACAGTTGGCTTGTTTCATCGCCAACATATCGTTAACCCCGTCTCCGGTCATCGCAACGGTATTACCGTTTAATTGATATGAACGAATGAGGCGTTTCTTTTGTTGTGGTGTCACACGACCAAAGACCGCGTTGTCCTTTACCAATTCTTGGTAGTCGGCGTCAAACGGAACTTCAGTCATGTCGACAATCTTGTCGCTGTCCTTTAACCCTACTCGTTTGGCAATTGCGCTAACGGTCTTGGGATCGTCACCTGAAATCACCTTCAAACTAACTCCCTGTTCAACGAAATATTGAAGAGTACTCTTAGCGTCCGGTCTAATTTCATCACTGATTAGGATTAAACCTAGTAATTGGGCATCATCTAAATCCTCAGTTAAGTCCTTGTGACTTTGTAGCAATGCCAAGACACGGTATCCTTGGTTGGCATAATCGCTAATGGTGTCTGAGACTTCTTTACTCATGTTTTCGATAATGAACTGAGGAGCACCCATGATGAAGTTACCTTCATCGGTGTCGACCCCACTCCACTTCTTGTCAGAAGAAAATGGAAAACTCTTTACGACATTCACGTTAGGATTTGCGATTGCTTGTTTGATAGCTGAAGATGTTTCGTTATCGTCTTCAAACGCATATACCAAGCTACCTAAGACGTGCTTTAATTCATCCTTGGAGTGATTGTTGAAAGGCAATACATCTTCAAACTTTAGTTTTCCAGAAGTAATGGTCCCAGTCTTATCCAAACAGATGGTATCAACACGCGCCAAAGTTTCAATCGCTGGTAGTTCACGCACTAAGACCTTGTGGCGTGCCAACTTAGCAGCTGAAACCGCCAATGTCACTGATGACAATAGAACAAGCCCTTCCGGAATCATTCCAATCATCGCAGCAACGGTTCCTAGCATCGCTTGGTCGATGTCATCCCCACGCATAATCTTGGTGTACAACAACAATGCACCAAGTGGCACAATCACAAAGGTTAACCACTTAATAATCTTGTTGATGGTCTTTAACATCTTGCTATCGGAATCCTTCTTGGTACGACTAACTTCGAATTCCATTCTATTAACGAATGTATCCTCACCAACTTCGGTCGCCACAATTCTAGCACTACCGCTTAAAACGACACTACCGGATGTAACTGAATCACCGTGATTCTTTTCAATCGAATTGGTTTCACCAGTGATTTGAGATTCGTCGACTTGAAGAGAATCTGATGTTAAGACCTTCCCATCGATTGGAATTTGGTCCCCGTGTCCGATTAATAAGACGTCCCCCAAGACGATGTGGTCATCTTCGACTTCTTTGATTTGGCCGTCGCGCACGACTCTAATCAATCCTTGAGATAAAATGGCCATCTTATCTAGTTGGCGTTTGGATCTGATTTCTTGGATACTTCCGATGATGGTGTTAGAAACTGCAATCACTAAGAACAATAGATTTTTGTAGTCGCCGGTATAGAAAACCATTGCCGCCAAAACGATATTGATAAAGTTAAATAATGTGAATGCATTTCCCTGTAAAATTTGTGGAATGGTCTTGGTAAACCCCTTCCGTTTGGTGTTATGCAAGCCTTGATCATATAGACGTTTGGCTTGTTTGGTAGTCAGTCCCTTTTGACTGTCAATTCGTGATTGCAAAAAGACACCCCTAACATGTAAAAAATTTGATTTATCTTGTTTTTATGGACTATCATTAATCGTGGTACTTAAATAATCAAAGGAGGCCATTGTTATGCCTAACTCAATTAAAGATACCGTCAAGCTAAGAGATGGAAACCAAATGCCTGTAGAAGGCTTTGGAACCTACAAACTAGCTGATCAAGATAGTATGGATGCAGCAATTAAGTCCGCATATGAAGCTGGATATCGATTATTCGATACTGCACAATTCTATAATAATGAAGAACTACTAGGTAATTCAATTAAAAAGCTACAAATTAACAGAAATGAAATATTTATTACCACTAAAATCCCAGAACCAAAGCAAGGTTACCAATCAACTTTAGACGCGATTGATGAATCACTTACCAAACTACAAACTGACTACATCGACTTATTACTAGTTCACTGGCCAGTTCGTTCACACTTCTTTGAAACTTGGCGTGCATTCGAAGACGCCAAGAAAGCCGGTAAGGTCAAGTCAATTGGGGTAAGTAACTACCACCAAACTCACTTGGATTTACTAAAGACAAAGGCTACCGAAATGCCAGTCGTAAACCAAATCGAAGTTCACCCTTACCTAAGCCAAAAATCAATGCTAAAGGCAAACGAAGACGAAGGAATCGTTACCCAAGCATGGAGTCCAATGGGTCGTGGTGCTACGCTAAACGATGACACCATCCAAGAAATCGCTAGAGCACATGGCAAGTCCAGTGCTCAAATCATCTTGAGATGGCACTTACAAAACGGTGTAACAATCATTCCTAAGTCCAGTACTCCACAAAGAGTTGCTGAAAATGCTGACTTGTATGATTTTGAATTATCAGACCATGAAATGAAGTTAATTGACGACTTAAATCAAGACTTCCGTACTGGTGACGATCCAGAAGTAGTTTACGAAATCGAACACCAATACCCTCGTCACAAGTAAAAAATCAGCAAGTAATTATACACTTAGTACAATTACTTGCTAACAATACATATTAAGGAGTTTTGGTTATGGGTTATATAATTGTCGCTTTGCTAGCAATGGGAATTTTTCTCGGATTCGGTTACATGATTGTCTACGGTTGTCTATTCATCATTTGGCTAATCAGCTTGTTCTTCGATCGTGATGAACGCAGAAGAGCAAATGAAGAAACAAAAAGAAGCACCGAAAGATTTCGTCAAATGACTGAACAAATCCGAGTTCAAAACGAAGAAATGCGTCAAAGAACAGAACAACTAAAGGCAGAAAATCAACGCAAGCGAGAGGAAATTGCCCGCAGTCAAAATAAAAATCAATAACCAACACATACACAAAAAAGACGCCCAAATGGCGCCTTTTTTCTTTGCATTTAACTCCCCTTGATACGAACATTTTTTTGTAGTTCCTTGAAAAAAGTTCAAATTTTATTGTTGACAGTCAAATTTTTTTGGTCTATTCTTAAAAGCAACTTGAAAGTAGTAATTCAAATCGACATGTTAAGCGAGTATCTGATTTAGTGAAACGAGATACCTTGTCCTTGAATGAAGGCAGTCAAGATTTATCAATTGAATCGAAATCTTAATGCGCATTAAGAACCAGAGGTATCAAGTGTGAACTTGATATAAAACTAAGGTGGAACAGTGTTACGACGCCCTTGTACGAAAGTACAAGGGCGTTTTTTATTTACCAAAAAGGAGAATGAATTATGTACGATTTTTCAAAAGAAGATCCAGAAATTTTCAAAGCGATTGAACACGAAAACGATCGCCAAGATAACGTAATTGAATTAATTGCATCAGAAAACATTGCATCCAAGGCTGTTTGCGCGGCTCAAGGTTCTGTATTAACTAATAAATACGCAGTAGGATATCCCGGAAAACGTGTCTACACCGGGAACGAAGCAATCGATGAAATCGACAAGATTGCCAAGAAACGTGCGGAAGAATTATTCCATGCAGAATATGCAAATGTTCACCCTCACTCAGGAAGCCAAGCTAACCAAGCTGTCTATGCTGCCTTCTTACAACCAGGCGATAGAATTCTTGCAATGAGCGAACATGCTGGTGGTCATTTCACTCACGGTCAAAAACATAACTTCTCCGGTCAACTTTACGAATCACATTTCTATGGCGTTGACCCTAAAACAGAATTACTAGATTTTGAAAACATTCGCCAAATTGCTCTAGAAGTAAAACCAAAACTAATCATTGCTGGTGCATCAGCATACAGTCACATCATTTATTGGGACGAATTTAGAAAGATTGCTGATGAAGTCGGTGCCATCCTAATGGTCGACATGGCCCACATTGCCGGTCTAGTCGCTGCCGGTGTTCACCCTAATCCAGTTGAAGTTGCCGACGTGGTCACTACCACTACCCACAAGACATTACGTGGACCACGTGGTGGTATGATCCTAGCCAAAGCCAAGTATTCAGATAAGTTAGACTACGCAGTCTTTCCTATCTCACAAAGCGGTGCTTTGGAACATGTTATTGCTGCTAAGGCGGTTGCATTAGGTGAAGCATTAAAACCAGAATTTCATTACTACGCCAAAAACGTAGTCAAAAACGCTAAGGCCATGGCTAAGGTTTTCAACCAAGACGAAAAGATTCGTGTTGTATCAGGTGATACCGAAAACCATGAAATGACATTGGACTTAAATGCTGTTGGTTTAACCGGTGATCAAGCAGCCGAACTACTTTACTCAGTTGGTATCGCTACTAATAAAGAACTACTACCACTAGAAGATGGTGATACTATGGAAGGAATCCGTATCGGTACCCCTACCATCACCAGCCGTAACTTCAATGAAGAAGAAGCTGCTAAGGTAGCAACCATCATTGTGGATGTCTTAAACCACCCTGGTCATCAAAACATCTTAGACGATGCGAAGCAACAAGTGCATGACCTAGTCGTTAAACATCCCGTTACCAGATAAATATGTAAAATAAAAAAGACCTTCTTGAGAGAGCGCGGTCTTTTTTGAGAGAGATAAGAAAATATAAATTTATTAACGAGATGAGAGGTCTCATTAACATAATAAATATGAGTTAACTGATCGCCTTTATGCGAACAACTGTTCTTATTATATATGACGATCTAAAAAAACACAAGAATTAATATAAAATAAAAACGAACCATAAGCAAGGGTATATAACATATTTATATAATTTTTAATTAGATATTAATTATTTACAAATATACCTCTCTTTTAAATCCAATCTAATATAACCCTAGAATAACGGTAAATCGTTGATATCATCGATGATTTGATCACTATACTGTTCAATGCCACCGTTTTCTAATTTAACATCTTCATCGGAAAGCAAATCAGAATCAATCCACCATGATTTTAGTTTATCGATATCGTGTGGCTGAATTTTTTGTTCGTTATACTTCACTGTTTGTTCGAAGGAATCGTTAAAGTAATAAACTAATTGTTGACTACCGAAGTCCTCAATTAATCCGTTTAGCATTTCGCCATAAGTATCCTTGGATAATACCCCATCTAGGATGACATAATGGAAATGCTTTTTACCATAGTTAATCAACTTTTGAATCATTTGAATTTGCGTATCGGCATGTTCTTCAGTGATATCTTGTTGAACCAACATTACGTCGGTGGTTCCTAATCTTTCTTGTAGAGATGAGGCGACGCTGGTCTTACCAGTCGCCGCGTTTCCCCTAAGCACAATTAATACGGGATCCATATTTTCCTCATTTTCCTCCGTTTTCAATAATTAATGTATCTATTATAAACTTTTTTCTACTATAATATAGGTGTTTAAAATAATTTGTACTTTCAAAGGAGCTGTTTATTATCAAACGTCTTAATAAAGAAAATATCTCTTTGGTTTTATTTTTCATATTTATTTTAGTACTATTTGCCAGTAACGATTATGAATATTTTTCACTTTTGATTCCAGCAATCATAATATTTATGAATAACAAGAAAACAATTTACAAATCTTTGTTTGGAAATATTAAACCGCTATATATGTCAATTTTGTTTATAGTATTGATTGTTTTATTAATTATTTATAAGTACTTGATAAACAAATAAAGAATAATATTCAAAATAATATTAATAAAAGCAGCAGGCATTTCGCCTACTGCTTTTATTTATTTTCATATTCAGCTAAAACTTTTTTCCATTCAGCTACGTGTTCTGGTGTATCGGGCTTTGGCATTAACATGTAGTTAAACTTGATATCTTCAATATCATCAGTTGAAGTTACTTGTTCAACAAGTGGACGTAACTTCCAACCTAACATAGGATTAATCATTTTTGATGTATCCATGAAAACATCCCCCTTTGCTTTTGTCACCATTATATACGTGAACACATGAAAGGAAAAATATTAAGCATTTTTATTAATGATTGGTAATAATCGTTTGGCAACAAACGCAGCAATAACTGCCTTGATAATGTCTCCCGGAATAAATACCATGTTAGCAAGTAATGATTGTTTCAATGTGATGTGCATTTGCACACTGATCCATACAATCGCAATTGTGTATGAAATAATGATACTTACTATAATAGTAGAAATTAAAACATTCCAGAAACTATTCTTATCAATAACCCTGCTAAGTAGTTGGTTAAATAGAGCCATTAACGAAGGCATTAATAGCCATGATAATAAGTATCCACCGGATGGTCCGATGAAAATAACGGCACCACCGTGACCTCCAGTTAAAACAGGTAAACCAACAGCAACCATCACCATTAGAATAGCGACAGAAATGGTCCCCTTCTTACCACCTAATAGTAAGCCGGCTAACATGATTCCAAAATTTTGTAGCACGATTGGCACCGGAATAATTGCAACTGGAATCGCTGGTACAAATGCCAGTGCGATAATTAGCGCTGTCATCAGCGCGATTTGTGTAACGTCTCTCGTTTTCATATCTCTCTCCTTATTGTTAACCATTTATTTATAACAAGTTAACAATTAAATATAATATCTATTGTTAACCAAAATGTCAAATTAAGTTGTTAATAAAAGAATACAAAAAAAGACACTATCGTTTGATAGTGTCTTTTTTAGATTACTTAGTTAACTTACGAACAGCTTTTCTTAGTTGGGCACGTTTAGCGATTAAGCTACGTCTGTGCTTCTTAGTTAAGTGTTTTTTCTTTAACTGTTTGCTGATTTTAGCAATTGCCTTTTTGTCGGCTTTTACTTTTTTAGCAGCACGTTTTGTTAACTTCTTTTGGTGCTTCTTAGCTTTTTTAGCAGCTTTTTTTGATTTCTTAGATGACTTCTTTGAAACTTTTTTTGACTTCTTAGTTGTCTTTTTGCTCTTCTTTGAAGACTTCTTAACGTGTTTCTTAACAGTCTTTTTAGCAACTCTCTTCTTAGCAGGCTTTACGTAGTTCTTCTTAATTTCTTTACGAAGAGCTGCTGCTTGCTTGTGAAGACGTTTTCTAGTCTTCTTAGAAATCTTCTTGCTGTGTAACTTCTTGTTGATCTTAGCAAGTTTCTTCTTGTCACGGCTTACGATGGCGCGCTTAATCTTGTTCTTTAGTGCGTGAATCTTCTTTAATAGCGCCTTCTTAGCACGTTTAGTCATCTTCTTGTGCTTTAGCTTCTTGTTTAGCTTAGCAAGTGACTTCTTTGATTTCTTAATTGAAACTTTCTTAGCCTTAGGAGCCTTCTTGGCAGGTTTCTTACCTGGCTTCTTAGGTTGACCAGCATTGTTCTTGGTTGATGGGTTAACCGCAGGTTGATCAGGTTTTACATCAGGTGTAAGAGTTGAATCATTGCCCTTGTCACCATCAATCTTAGTAGATGAAGCAGTATTGTCATCGTTGTTCTTTTGATTGTCTGATGGTTTCTTGTCATCGTTAGCCTTTTGGTCATCTGATGGCTTCTTGTCATCATTGGCCTTTGAATTATCTGATGGCTTCTTGTCATCATTGCCCTTTTGGTCGTCTGATGGCTTCTTGTCATCATTGGCTTTTTGGTCATCTGATGGCTTCTTGTCATCATTGGCCTTTTGGTCATCTGATGGTTTCTTGTCATCGTTAGCTTTTTGGTCATCTGATGGTTTCTTGTCATCATTGGCCTTTTGATCTTCTGATGGCTTCTTGTCATCGTTGGCCTTTGAATCGTCTGATGGCTTCTTGTCATCGTTAGCTTTTTGGTCATCTGATGGCTTCTTGTCATCATTGGCTTTTTGGTCATCTGATGGCTTCTTGTCATCGTTGGCCTTTGAATCGTCTGATGGCTTCTTGTCATCGTTGGTCTTTTGGTCATCTGATGGCTTCTTGTCATCGTTGGCCTTTGAATCATCTGATGGTTTCTTGTCATCATTGTTCTTTTGGTCATCTGATGGCTTCTTGTCATCGTTGGCCTTTGAATCGTCTGATGGCTTCTTGTCATCGTTGGCCTTTGAAGCATCTGATGGCTTCTTGTCATCGTTGGCCTTTTGGTCATCTGATGGCTTTTTGTCATCGTTTGCCTTTGAATCATCTGATGGTTGGTTGTTCATTGCATCTTCAAGTAATGCTTGAGCATAGTCAGCCTTTAATTGATTAATTTGCTTAGTTAAATCACTAAAGTCAGTTGTAGTGGTGTAATTTTGGTTAGCATCATCATTCTTAAGTGTATCGGCGTATCCATATAATTGTGATAAATCATCGCTTAATTCCTTTGATGAAATAACTTTATCAGCATCCATCTTATCCAAAATAGCTAACTTATCTTTCATTGAGTTAACATTTGCTAACTTAGTTTCAAGATTCTTAACAATGTTTTGAATTACTGGTGACTTCTTAATGTTTTCAATCAAGTATTTGTTGAATTGTTTTTCGTAACCACTTGGAATTCCAGTTAATGGACGTTCTTGGTAATCATCAGAATCGTCATCTGAAGCTGTCATTCTTAATGATAATTTCTTACCATCATTTGAATTATCTTTAGCGGATTGTTGTTCATTAAGCTTCTTATCAAATTCTGACATACCTTGATCAAATTTGGCATCTTCTTCTGCTGCTAATTTATCTAATTCATTTTCAACAGCATCGCCAAATGTGTCGTGGTATGCCTTGATGTCGTTATCAACGTCAGAAGCACCAGTTAAGTCAATTTTGGCATCATTAGATACCTTATCATTCATTGATTTAACAATGTTTTGAACATTTTGTACTGCCTTAGCATCGCTTAATCCGGCCTTCTTCAAACCAGCAAGTGCGTCTGATAAAGCATCGTAATTATGCTTGCTATCATTGCTCTTGAATTCATCAACACTACTAATTAGAGCATCTAATTCATCATTAACGTTGCTTTGTGCATCTTTTTTCATTTCACTGTTGTGTGATTTGTTATTAGCATCAGCTTGTGAAACTAAATCGTTCAATGCTTTTAGACCATTGCTAATTGAGCTTTGGTTATCATCAATAACACTATTGTCGTTTCTGCTTGAGTTGTTACTCAAATTAATAACTGTGTTGTTTAGTGAATCCAATGCATTGTTGATACCATTAGCATTCATTACCGCAAATACATCAGTATTATTTGATTTAGCAGCAGTTAGTTTTTGTAATAAGTCATTTAAAGCATTTGCAATCTTAGTTTGGTTTTGCTTATCGTTATCAACTTTAATAGTGTTATTGTCACTGATAGCGCCATAGAAAGCATCATCAATTGATGATGTAGCATTACTAATTCTTCGTACAAATGAATCAATTCGCTTGTCAGCCTTCTTACTATGACCCTTGTAGTTATTTAATGTGCTTTCAAAGTTAGCTGTTTGCTTACCAATAGCAATTAAACCGTCTTGAACATCATTCTTGTTATCGATCTTGAATCCTTTGACCGCCTTACTTAGCGCCTTTAGATGTTTGTCAATCAATTTAACGTGTGACTTGCTCATGTGTGATGTGTTCTTGTCATTTTCCTTAGCAACTTTGGCAATTTCCTTACCTAGTTCGCTAACTTTAGCATTAATATCACTTAATTGTCCCTTGCTTAGAGCACTGTAGTCTTTTTGGTTTGAGCGTTTAACTTCATTAAATACGTTAACTAAATTAGCAGCGGAATCATTAATAGATTTAACATCACCGTCAATTAACAATGAATCATTCTTACTGTTTACATTATTTGATTTAGCTTGAGCATCAATTAGTGCGTTCAATCCATCATTGATGTCATCAACGTTAGATGCGTAAATCTTGGCATCGTTTTTTTCATTAATTTCTTTGGATGTTTGAATGTCTTGATCAAATATACGCTTTAGACGATCCAAATTATCATTAATATCTTGGATTAATGCATCGTTCATCTTAGCTTGGTTGGCATCATTTTGTTCTTGATATTTTTGAACGGCATCTGCCAATGCATTTACTGAATTATTTAGCTCATCCATTTGGTCATTCATTTCGTCTTGAAGATCAGCGTTTACAACACCATTAATGGTTTCTTTTGTTTTCTTTTCAGCATCTTTAAGTGCATTGTTTAATTCATCTAACTTGTCTTTAAAGTTATCTAAACTAACTTGAGCAAGAGTGTCGTTAGTGTCGTCTTCGGCCTTCTTTAGCGCATTGCTCAATTCATCTAAATTGTCCTTAAAGTCATCTAGACTTACTTGAGCTGCTGTTTCGTTAGTTCTATCTTCAGCCTTCTTTAGTGCATTACTTAGTTCATCTAATTTGTCTTTGAAATCGTCTAAACTAACTTGAGCTACTGTGTCGTTAGTTCTATCTTCGGCCTTCTTTAGCGCATTGCTTAATTCATCTAGTTTGTCCTTAAAGTCATCTAGACTAACTTGAGCTATTGTGCCATTGGTATTGTCTTCAGCTTTTTTTAGTCCATCGCTTAATTCGCTTAGTTTATCTTTGAAGTCATCTAGACTTACTTTAGCAATGGTGCCGTTAGTGTTATCTTCAGCCTTTTTAAGAGCATCATTTAATTCGTTAAGTGTATCTTGAAAGTCCTTCAAGCTACTTTCAGCAACTGTGCCATTAGTGTTATCTTCAGCCTTCTTAAGTTCATTACTTAATTCATCTAGCTTATCCTTAAAGTCGTCAAAGCTAACATTTGCCATTGTGTCATTTGTTTGCTTTTCAGCATCCTTAATAGCTTCCTTAATAGTGTTAACTTGATCATTAATTACTTTAACATCTGTACCAACAGCTACAAATTGTGCTTCATCGATAACATGGTTCAAAACTTCTAAATGGTTATTAATGGATTCGCTCAAAGCGCTGATTTCCGCTTTGTCGTAACCCTTATCAGTAAATTCCTTTTGAACACGTCCAGCAGCTTCAATTGCCTTATCAAGATTATCAAGGTATCCATCGATATCTTGTTCTTCTGAATCGATAATTTTTACTGCTTCTTTGTTGTTATTTGCTTGTGCCTTCTTAACTGCATTGTTAATAGAATCATTTAATTGGTTTAAATCATCATCAATTGAATTTTTCAATTCATTGTATACAGCATCGTCTTTGGCATCGTTTAGCATCTTAGCTGCTTCATCAAGTGACTTAGAAATGTATTCCAAATAATTCAAATTCTTATCAAAATTATCTGTTGACTGTTCGAATGTCACAGAATCCTTAGCTGCTTGAATTTCCTTAGCAAATTCATCTTGTGTTTCTGGATCATAGTTGATAGCTTGGGCTAAGTCATTAATAAAGTCACCCTTAACATAACTTAATGTTCCATTGTAGTAATTTGATAGTTCTGATTGGATTTTGGCCGCTGCACCAATAATATCCTTAGATGACTTATTCACATCATCCTTCTTTGAACCATGATTACTGTTATTTACTGCTGCTTTCGCATAATCATTTGAAGCATATGACATTACCATAACCGAAAGTGGAATAATTGCTAATGCCATATTTTTGAACCGTTTGTTCATTTTGAAAAAATCCTCCCTAAAATATAAATGAAAATAATACGAATATTTTCATACTAGCATTTTCTTTTTTAAAAAAATTAAGTATGTTAAATGTTTTATTATCTTTTAATAATGATTAATTTATAATTAATACAAATAAGAGCATCCCCTAATTTTTCTCTTAATTAATAACGTTAAAATTATCAAGATATAACTATTTATATTTTTAGCGGCAAAAATGAGAATAAAAAAATAACCGGCTTCATACCGGTTATCAATTCATATTAGCATTTATTTTTTCATAATCATTCCGTAATTCACGAAAGTTATTAGAATACTTGTTTAGCAATATTGAACGCTGACCACGCTTTGGGCCAACCGACATAAAAGGATAAATGTGTGATCATTTCTGCAATTTCATCCTCAGTAATTCCATTTTGTTTTCCCATCTTAAGATGAGCTTCCAATTGTTCAAAGTTACCAGCAGCAATTAAGCTACTGATGGTAATCATGCTTCGTTGTTTTAAAGATAACTGTGATTCTCTGCTCCACACCTGGCCGAATAAAACATCATCGTTAATTTCAGCAAACTTAGGAGCAAATTCACCTAGATTATCTCTTCCTGCTGTTTGTTTCTTCATATTAATCACGCTTTCCTTCATTATTAGCTTGGCTGTATTGTTCATCACTGACAGCTTCTAACCATTCCGGAGTCCCAGCGGTGATTGCGACATGTGAGAACCAACTGTCGGCAGTTGCTCCGTGCCAGTGTTTGACACCATCATGAGTGACTACGACATCCCCAGGTTGTAATAATCTAGCTGGTTTGCCTTCTTCTTGGTATAAACCCTTTCCTCCGATCACCAATAGTAGTTGGTATCCATCATGATGAATATGCCAATTGTTACGACATCCTGGTTCAAAGGTCACGTTTCCCACACCAACGTTGACTTCTTCTTCCGGACTAATCAATCCTTGTAAGTAGCTTTGACCAGTGAAGTATTGTGCGTATGCATCGTTCTTAGGTCCGCGATTAAAAATAATTCCGTTCTTTACTTCTTCGTTCATTAGCGATAACTCCTATCTAAATCGTTTAAGATATTCTTCGAAGCTTTCGTCGACCTTATGATTTAGTTTGCCGTCATACCAATCAATCTTATGAGATAAGATATTTAGATGGGACTTGCGTTCATTAATTTCAGCCAAACTTCTCTTTCTGACTGATTGCAGTAATCGCTTTCGTTGGTCAATGGTGGAATCACCCTGTTTACGCAACTCGACATATTCCTGAATCTCAGTCATTAACATACCTGTTCCCTTAAGATGCAATATGAATCCAATCCACTTTACGTCCTGATCATCGTAATAGCGACGATCGTTTTCATCACGCTTAGGGATAATTAACTTTTGTTTCTCATAGTATCTCAATGTGTATGTGGTCAAACCGACTTTGTTGGCAAAGTCACCAATGCTGTATTTACTCATAAAAAAGGTCCTTTCTACTAACTTCAAGAATAAATGTACTATTTAGAGTTAACTCTAAGTCAAGTATATAAAAAAAGAATCATCATTTCGATGATTGAACTGAACCCCTTGAGTTGGAGAAATCTAACTTAAGGGGTTCTTTTATGTTTTCTAAAGAATTAAAATTAGCTGCCATTAAAGATTATTATAATGGTTTAGGATTTACAAAAATCACTAATAAA
>NZ_JBMHFD010000029.1:0-1410 GCF_049166695.1 Apilactobacillus intestinapis | reverse complement strand
ATGGATTGATTATTACAATAATCATCGTATTAAAACAAAACTAGGCGGAAAGTCACCGGTTCAATACCGGAAACTTTCCGCCTAGGAAAAACAATATAATAATGTACAACTTTTGGGGTGCACATCAATGGCGTCTTTTTTATTATGTTTACTTGTTTTCATTTTCACGTTGGCTACGACGTTCTTCTGACTTGCGACGAGCTTCATCGAAGCTGTCCTTAGCCTTACCGAAGAAGTTTTGTGCCTTACCCTTTAATTCATCTAGCTTGCTACCGGTGGCCTTACCTTTTAGTTCGGTTGCTTTACCTACAATCTTGTCTTTTGTATTTTCCAAATTCATAATATCACCTCAAGATATAGATTGGATAAATTCCTTTATCTGCCCCTATCATAGAACATTTTCCTTGTAATAGTGGTAAAGATTTTACTAAGATTATGTTACAGTTTTGGCGTTGGTAAAGTTGCTCGTTTAAAGATATAATATGAGCAAATACTTCGGAGGCAATTAAAATGAAAATTCTAGTTATCCAAGGTCACCCAGACGGAAAGTCCTTTTCACATGGCAATGCCATGAACTATGTAGAACAAGCAAAATCATTAGGTCATGAAGTTGAATTAGTCGACTTAAGCGAAGCCGATTTTGATCCTGTTTTGCGTTATGGATACAGACAACACATGGAAGATGAAACTTTTCCTAAACACGTCCAAGAATTAGTAAAGAATGCTGATCATATCGCTTTCTTCTTTCCAATCTGGTGGTCAGCTGAACCTTCAGTATTGAAGGGATTATTCGACCGTGTCTTCACACCTAAGTTTGCTTATATCTATCATCCAAATGGTAAACGTGAAAAACTACTAACTGGTAAAACCGCTAGTGTCTTCACAACTAGTCACGGACCAGCATTCTTCTACAAGATGTTTGGAAATGTCTTGTTCAGATGGAAATATCTACTACTAGCATACTGTGGTATCAAGGCTACTCACTGTTTTGATTTAGGAAACATGGAAGACAAAGTAGACACTCCTGAACGCCGTCAACAATATATTGAAAAGTGTGCCAACACAATTAAATAACTTCGGAGGTTTTCACCAATGAAAAACATCTATACAATCTTGATGATTGTCCTATTATTAATCAATTTAGCACTTATTAGTAACGATATCTTGCCACACACCACTGTCGGTACTATCTTTCATTTAGTCATAATTATCGCTTTATTCGTCACAGTTATCATGTGGATTAAAGATCGTCATAAAAAATAAAAAGGCTGCTCGTTTGAGCAGTGAACTGAACCCCTTGAGTTGGAGAAATCTAACTTAAGGGGTTCTTTTATGTTTTCTAAAGAATTAAAATTAGCTGCCATTAAAGATTATTATAATGGTTTAGGATTTACAAAAATCACTAATAAA
>NZ_JBMHFD010000028.1:0-1774 GCF_049166695.1 Apilactobacillus intestinapis | reverse complement strand
CTCTCAAAACTGAATAAGATTGATGAACCTAATGTAAGTTTCCGAAATTTCCTTAGAAAGGAGGTGATCCAGCCGCAGGTTCTCCTACGGCTACCTTGTTACGACTTCACCCTAATCATCTGTCCCACCTTAGACGACTAGCTCCTAAAAGGTTACCCCATCGTCTTTGGGTGTTACAAACTCTCATGGTGTGACGGGCGGTGTGTACAAGGCCCGGGAACGTATTCACCGTGGCATGCTGATCCACGATTACTAGTGATTCCAACTTCATGCAGGCGAGTTGCAGCCTGCAATCCGAACTGAGAATGGCTTTAAGAGATTAGCTTGACCTCGCGGTTTCGCGACTCGTTGTACCATCCATTGTAGCACGTGTGTAGCCCAGCTCATAAGGGGCATGATGATTTGACGTCGTCCCCACCTTCCTCCGGTTTATCACCGGCAGTCTCACTAGAGTGCCCAACTAAATGCTGGCAACTAATAATAAGGGTTGCGCTCGTTGCGGGACTTAACCCAACATCTCACGACACGAGCTGACGACAACCATGCACCACCTGTCATTCTGTCCCCGAAGGGAACGCCCAATCTCTTGGGTTGGCAGAAGATGTCAAGAGCTGGTAAGGTTCTTCGCGTAGCATCGAATTAAACCACATGCTCCACCACTTGTGCGGGCCCCCGTCAATTCCTTTGAGTTTCAACCTTGCGGTCGTACTCCCCAGGCGGAATACTTAATGCGTTAGCTGCGGCACTGAAGGGCGGAAACCCTCCAACACCTAGTATTCATCGTTTACGGCATGGACTACCAGGGTATCTAATCCTGTTCGCTACCCATGCTTTCGAGCCTCAGCGTCAGTAACAGACCAGAAAGCCGCCTTCGCCACTGGTGTTCTTCCATATATCTACGCATTTCACCGCTACACATGGAGTTCCACTTTCCTCTTCTGTACTCAAGTTTTGTAGTTTCCACTGCACTTCCTCAGTTGAGCTGAGGGCTTTCACAGCAGACTTACAAAACCGCCTGCGCTCGCTTTACGCCCAATAAATCCGGACAACGCTTGCCACCTACGTATTACCGCGGCTGCTGGCACGTAGTTAGCCGTGGCTTTCTGGTTAAATACCGTCAAAGTGTTAACAGTTACTCTAACACTTGTTCTTCTTTAACAACAGAGTTTTACGATCCGAAAACCTTCATCACTCACGCGGCGTTGCTCCATCAGACTTTCGTCCATTGTGGAAGATTCCCTACTGCTGCCTCCCGTAGGAGTCTGGGCCGTGTCTCAGTCCCAATGTGGCCGATTACCCTCTCAGGTCGGCTACGTATCATCGTCTTGGTGGGCTTTTATCTCACCAACTAACTAATACGGCGCGGGTCCATCCCAAAGTGATAGCAGAGCCATCTTTCAAGTTGGAACCATGCGGTTCCAACTAATTATGCGGTATTAGCATTTGTTTCCAAATGTTATCCCCCGCTTCGGGGCAGGTTACCCACGTGTTACTCACCAGTTCGCCACTCGCTCCGAATCTAAAAATCATTTATGCAAGCATAAAATCAATTTAGGAGAGCTCGTTCGACTTGCATGTATTAGGCACGCCGCCAGCGTTCGTCCTGAGCCAGGATCAAACTCTCATCTTAAGATGAAAAGCTTAACTTAGCTCTTCTGAATAAATTGTTATTTTATAAGCGAATTGACTTCGCAATGTTTAATTCTTACAACCAAGTTGTAAGTTCCTTACACATCATCGATTATCAATCTTGTTCAGTTTTCAAAGATCTACC
>NZ_JBMHFD010000027.1:0-1969 GCF_049166695.1 Apilactobacillus intestinapis | reverse complement strand
TCTAGCTACCATTTGAGATCCCATACCGTTTAGGTATGCGTTAATTACATTTAATTTATCTTCTACTTTATATTTAGACACAAAAACACCCCAAAGTTTTGTACAAACTTTGGGGTGCAGTGCATGGGTGTCTTTTTTAGTTTACTTAAAAAATAGCTTTTGAATATCTTTGAACTGACGAGTCTTTGAAAGTCTCAATAAAATAATGTAAGCGATAATGGATCCTGAAATCGCTCCACCAAAGAATTTAGGTGTAAATACGAACCAGAATAGTTGGTTACTGCTGCCAGTGTACCAAACCATCACAGGATATGAGGCAAGTGAACCTAACACCCCAGTTCCAACAATTTCACCAATTACGGCCATCCAGTTTTTACGATAGATAAGATATAGTAATCCTGCTAAAAATGCTCCAAATACAGCCCCAGTAAATGCTAGTGGTGGAATTCCTAGCAATAACATTCTAAGGCATGCGCAAACGATGGCCATGACTAATGCATACCATGGTCCCATCAATACCGCTGCTGTCACGTTTAGTACTGATGACATTGGTGCCATCCCTTCAATTCTAAAAATTGGTGATAAAACAAAATCTAAAGCAATCATAATTGCTAAAATCGTTACTTTCTTGATGCTAACTTTTGAATCCATTAATAAAGCTCCCCTCAAATATGTATACTTCATTAATGGAGTTTTCCTGCACAGCATCTTAATTAAAAAAGTCCCTATCTATATAGATAGGGACAGTCCAAGTGCGTTTATCTTCCCTAGCGCCAGCATTATCTGGATCAGGTTCTTGGGTATAATCTCAGCCGATTAAGGCACCCCATTAATGTTTGTATTCTCAAATCATACCTTACTTACATATAATAGTCAAAAAGATTCATGAAAATTAAATAGTGGACAAAAGCCACCTTTTAGATATAATTGTTTCAAAGGATGTGATGATATGGACGATAAACAAATTGAAACAATCAGACATTTCAACCGTGAATACACCCAGCGATTAGGAATCCTACAAAAAAACGTTTTTAATAGCGAAATCAGTTGGGCAGAAGCACGAATATTAATGGAAATCAGCTACCTGCAAAAGCCTACCCCGATTAAAATTTCCAGTAATTTAGATCTCGACAAGAGTTATGTCAGTCGTGTTATCAAGCGTTTGAACAAACTAAACTATGTCGAAAAAACTACATCCAAAGAGGACAAACGAGCAAAGCTATTAGTCTTAACCGCTACTGGAAAGAAAGTCGTTAAACAGCTAAATACCCATTCCGATGAACAAATTCAATCAATCGTAAATAATCTCGACAACGAGGAGCAAGAAGCTTTTTATCAATCAATTAACACCCTAAACAAACTACTAGAAAAAGGTGGAATTAATCATGTGGAAGACTAAACAATTTTCAGAACTAACCCTAGAAGAACTATTCGAAATTTACCGCGTTAGATCAGAAGTATTCGTTGAAGAACAACACATTGTCTACACCGACCCTGATGAAAATGACAAGAATTCCCTTCACGTTTTTGAAACCGATGGTAAGACCATCACAGCGTACGCCAGGATCTTTCAAGACGGTGACCACGTTACATTTGGCCGCGTCCTAACTACCCAACAAGTTCGCGGAACCGGTAAGGGGAAGGAACTCTTGGAATATATCCTAAAAGTAATAAAAGAACAATTCCCTAGTACTAAAGTCGAAATTGACGCCCAAGCACATGCCGTTGGATACTACGAAAAAGGTGGTTTCAAAGTTACCAGTGAACCATTTATTGAAGCCGGAATTGACCACATTAAGATGGAATATTAAGCAAATAAAAAAGCCTACCGAATTTGGTGGGTGAACTGAACCCCTTGAGTTGGAGAAATCTAACTTAAGGGGTTCTTTTATGTTTTCTAAAGAATTAAAATTAGCTGCCATTAAAGATTATTATAATGGTTTAGGATTTACAAAAATCACTAATAAAT
>NZ_JBMHFD010000026.1:0-2418 GCF_049166695.1 Apilactobacillus intestinapis | reverse complement strand
CTTATTAATAATTTTTGTAAATCCTAAACCATTATAATAATCTTTAATGGCAGCTAATTTTAATTCTTTAGAAAACATAAAAGAACCCCTTAGGTTAGATTTCTCCAACTCAAGGGGTTCAGTTCACACCCTCTCACAGTGTGTCTTTTTATTTACTTACTTTGTCTAAGCAATTCTTTTCTTAGTTCATCATCAACAGCATAGATGAAAAGTCCGTGAACACCACGTTTTAGTAAAACATTTAGTTGATTACGAATTAATTCAGATGATATATCCTTTTGTTCACCATTTTTCATTGTTCTTTTTTCTTTAACCTGTCTATCATAGCTTTTTGATCCATCATAAAATAATTTACCATTTCTAAACTTAATTGATGGGCCAAGGATAACACCACAATAATTTAAATCAAATCCTTGAATTGTAAATGTTGAACCAACTTCATTAATTGTTTGAGGCTGTTCTGCCCATGATAGTCCTCGATATTTCTTCTCAGCAGGTAATTGATAATTCCAAGGAAGATTAAACTTATCACCAATTGATACTCTCCATAAATCATCAATAGTAGTACCATCATCTTGAACAACTTTATGATATTTATTGGATTTAAATTTCCAATCATAAGTTGCAACCATTCTAGATAGTCCTTTTGTTAATGACTCGATACTATCATTATGCTTCTTGATTGCATCGTACATATCATTGATATCATCAAAAATTATTAAGTCATATTTGTCATCGTATGGAATTTTTTTAATTTCATCCTTAGTAACAATGTCTTCAATCCAATCTATGGTTTCTTTTGAAGCATCCATTCTATTTTGTTCAGATAATTCAATAAGTTGATGGTTTGATTTTGCTCTGTTTATTAAGTCTTCATAAAATGATTTTTCAACATAACCATTTCGCTTTAAAACTTGCATAGGATCTAGCACCGCTACAACCACATCAGATACATTTCTTATATCTTTTAAATGACCTGATCCTTGATATACCATGTAACCTTCAGTAAGCAACAAATGAGCTTCGTCTATTAAAGCAATATCTATTTTTGAATTTTCATCTCCCACTGGATGCATATTTAAAAACTTTGTTGGCTTATTAACTATCGAATCGCCCAGTCTTGTTTTAATACCTATTTTCTGAGCAATGTTTTCATATACTTTCACTTGTTGATCATGATTTACAATCATATATGCTTCTTGATTTTCAGGTTTATTAAGTTCAGCAAAAAGAGAACTTAATAGAACCGTCTTACCCGTTCCTGCAGAACCTTTAATGATAATTAAATTATCCGTGCTATGTCCTTTTCGAATATCTTTTATTTTATCAATTATTTCATCTCTAGCATCTAGTTGTTCGTCAGTTAACTTATGAAAAGGAGATGCTTTAAAAATTGCAGAATTGGTAATATCATCCACACTCGGGAATATATCTTTATTTTTCTTAGATAATTATTCCCAAATATTTTGAAAGATATTTCTAAAATGATCTCTTGTAAAATACAAATCTTGGTCATTTGATCTACGATTATTAAGTTCACCAATGGCATCGTCACTAAGCAAATATTTCATTAATTGATTTTCAATATCTAAAGTAAGTGATTTATTAAATTCTTTATGCGCAATAACAATTATTTTTGCATCTTTGGAATTATTTAACTCTGTCCAATCCGTTCTGTCTTCTGATTCGCTATTTAAATGTTCTTCCGTTCTTCGAACAATATTGTTGGTTTCACCAACATATGCTTTAAATTGACCGAACTTCTTTTTATTACCACGAATTTTATCTATAACTATGTATACAGTTGGAAATCTAGTTATTAATTCATGCTCTTCATTAGTATTATTTTGTTTCAAAATTTCCTGTTTTATGTCACTATTAATACTGTAATCATATTTTCTAATGATTGGTTTAGCTATTTCACTATCTGACATATATGGTGCACCTGCCTTAAAGGAGATTTTTTTTATGGAATATAAAGATATAATTCAAGAATTAATTGAATTTAGAAACGACAGAGACTGGAATCAATATCATACACTCATTTCCTTATCTAGAGCTTTAGGTATTGAAGCTTCTGAAGTTGAAAAAATATTTCTATGGAAGAAAGATGATAATTCTCTATCATCTAAAGAAAAAGATAACTTGAAGTTAGAATTAGCTGATGTACTAATATATTGTTACTACATGTGTGAAAAACTACATGTTGAACCTAATGATATTATACAAGACAAAATAAACATTAATAAAGGTCGAAGTTGGAAATTTCACAAATAAAAAAGACACCCTAAGGTGATGTGCACCCCAAAAGTTGTACATTATTATATTGTTTTTCCTAGGCGGAAAGTTTCCGGTATTGAACCGGTGACTTTCCGCCTAGTTTTGTTTTAATACGATGATTATTGTAATAATCAATCC
>NZ_JBMHFD010000025.1:0-2908 GCF_049166695.1 Apilactobacillus intestinapis | reverse complement strand
ATATATATCTTATTACAACAATTATCGTATAAAACAAAAACTGGGAGGAATGTCACCGGTTGAATACCGGATCAATTCCTCCCAGAAAATAGCATAACCATCTTCCAATTTTAGGGGTTCAGGTCAGTGTCTTTTTTAGTTGTAATAATATTTTTTGAAATGTTTTTTATAAACTTATTGAAGTATAATATTATATACAAAGAAAATAATTGAAGTATGAGTATGTATTTAGAAAAAGTTTTATTTTGACAATATAAAAAATAATGAAAACAATTACAAATTTTATGATTTTATTAAGGATATCAATAAAAATACGACTAACTAATAAAAAGTAATATAGTTGATTAGACAGAAAGGTAGCTTGACATTATGGAAGTTTTAAGTGACATAAATAAATTAAGATTGAAAGGAGGATGTTTTCTTGATTCTACATATTTAGAAATTTTTGAAGAAAAAAATAAGTTGAGTAAGGCTTCCATAATTTTTGGAAGAAACGGTGCAGGGAAAACAACATTATCAAATGCATTTAGAAAAATAAAAGGTGATACAGACACTTCAATTGAGAGTGCATGTTTAATTGACTATGATAATAAAATTATAGATAACGAGAATTTTAAAAATAAAATATTCGTTTTTGATGAAAAGTTTATAGATGAAAATGTAAAAATTAAAGAGAAAGGATTGAACTCTGTAGTCATTTTAGGGAAAATGAATGAATTTTCTACTGAACTAGGGGAAAAAAGCTTTGAGAAAAAGAAAATTCAAAATGAAATTGATGAATTTAATGAGTCTTTAAAAAAATATAATGATCAAAATAATACTAATTCTCCTGAATATTATTGGAATAAAATATCTAAAAAATTGAAAGAAGATGGCGGATGGGCTGATAGAGATAAAAAAATAAAATCAAATATTGCTAAATCAAAAGTGAACGAAAAATTATTTGATACTATTAGAAATTCTCATTCATCATACACAATATACGAATTAAATAATATATTTAATAAAAACTTTAGTAAACTAGCAGAAGCCAGGGAAGGTAATTCATTAATAATACATGAAGTACCAAGTGATTGTATTTTTATGGATGCATATGATGAAAAAGTTTCAAAGTTGTTGAATAAAAAAATAGAAAAACCGACTTTGGATGAACGAGACAAAAAAATAATTTCATTGATGGATGAATCTTTAAATGAAGCTGAAAAGTTGTCAAAAAAGCTAGAGAAATTTGAAGATGGGAGTATTAAACACTGTCCATATTGTTATCAATATTTGTCCGATAGTTATAAAAGTGATCTAGTGAAAATCATAAGCAAGATTTTAAATCAAAAAGTAAAGGATCATCAGAATGAATTAAGAAGTTACATTATTGAAGAAATTAATATTGATCTATCTGAATATGAATCTCTAGAACATTACGATGATTGTATCAATGCAATAGATAAATTAAACTCTAAAATAAAAAATAATAATGAAATAATAAAGAATAAAATTAATGATCCTTATAATCCATTGAATCAGTTCAATAGTTTGGATGATGATATTATATTTTTAAAAAAATCATTGCGTAATTTAGAGTCAGATAGAGAACAACATAATAAAGGATTAGATGACATAGAAAGTATAGAAAAAAATCTTATATCAATAAATCATCAGATAGCTTATTTAGAAATCGAAGATAATATTGATCTTTATGAAAATTATACTAAAGAACGTAATCAATTAAAAAATAATATTGATAAATTGTCAGGTAAAAAAGAATTTATAGAAAATGAGATCGCTAATATAAAGTCTAAAATGCAAAATGTCAATATAGCCGTTGATAAAATTAATGATTTTTTGGAATATATATTTTGTGATAAAGAAAAACTTAAATTAATTTTTAAAGAAAACGAATATTTATTAATGTCAAAAGATAAATATGTGAAACCAAGTGAAATTTCTGTCGGAGAAAGGAATATACTTGGTCTAAGCTATTTTTTTGTAAGCATTTTGGAAAATCAAAATTTGGATGATGGGTATAATAAACCGTCATTAATAGTTATAGATGATCCAATTTCAAGTTTTGATAATAGTAATAAAATAGGTATAATTTCGTTTTTGAAATTTCAATTGAATAAGTTTCTTGGTGGTAATGAAAATACCAAAGCCATAATACTAACGCATGATTTATCAACATATTTCAGCTTAGAAAAATTGTTTACATCTTTGAATAAATCTTTTAAAAACAAATGGGATAAAAAAGTAATATTTGAGTCTCTAAAATTAGATGGTAATAAAATTAGTAAATTTAAAACGAGTAAATATCAACAATATGATGAGTATCTTGAAACTATTTATAAATTCACGACCGGTGTGAATACTTATGAGATGTTTATAGGTAATACAATAAGACAGGTTCTTGAAGCGTTCTCTACTTTTGAATATGGTGATGGAATAGACGCGATATTAGATGGTGACATAACATCAAAAAAATTAAATGATACACAAAGAACTTACTTTAAAAATTTAATGTTTAAACTTTTTTTAGATGGTGGTAGTCACAAAGAAAATGATGTAAAGACTATGAATGATTTTAATTTTTTTACGACAATTTCCCACAATGAAAAAATTAGAGTTGCCAAAGATATACTATGTTTACTATATATTCTTAATAAAGAACACTTTATTTCGCATTTTAAAAGAATTAGTAATAGAAATTCTGAAATTGATATTAACGAAGTGGTAGATTATGTAAAGAAATGGTCTGATAAATAGGTAACTAGTTAAAAAAGACACCCCTGATGTGCACCCCAAAAGTTGTACATTATTATATTGTTTTTCCTAGGCGGAAAGTTTCCGATATTGAACCGGTGACTTTCCGCCTAGTTTTGTTTTAATACGATGATTATTGTAATAATCAATCCAT
>NZ_JBMHFD010000024.1:0-3249 GCF_049166695.1 Apilactobacillus intestinapis | reverse complement strand
TCCTACCCTTGCAGAGGGCGATCCCTCAACTACTATCGGCGTTTAGAAGCTTAACTTCTGTGTTCGGCATGGGAACAGGTGTATCCTTCTAGCTATCGCCACCACACTATTTATCTGAAAGAACTTCGTTCTCTCAAAACTAGATATTATTTATTTCTTCCGATTACTACCTTACTTGGTTAAGTCCTCGACCAATTAGTACTAGTCCGCTCCATACATCACTGCACTTCCACTTCTAGCCTATCTACCTAATCATCTCTTAGGGGTCTTACTTCCATAAAGGAATGGGAAATTTCATCTTGAGGTCGGTTTCACACTTAGATGCTTTCAGCGTTTATCTCATCCATACATAGCTACCCAGCGATGCCCCTGGCGGGACAACTGGTACACCAGCGGTATGTCCATCTCGGTCCTCTCGTACTAGAGACAGCTCCCCTCAAATTTCCTACGCCCGCGACGGATAGGGACCGAACTGTCTCACGACGTTCTGAACCCAGCTCGCGTACCGCTTTAATGGGCGAACAGCCCAACCCTTGGGACCAACTACAGCCCCAGGATGCGATGAGCCGACATCGAGGTGCCAAACCTCCCCGTCGATGTGAACTCTTGGGGGAGATAAGCCTGTTATCCCCAGGGTAGCTTTTATCCGTTGAGCGATGGCCCTTCCATACGGTACCACCGGATCACTAAGCCCGACTTTCGTCCCTGCTCGACCTGTCTGTCTCGCAGTCAAGCTCCCTTTTGCCTTTACACTCGAAGAATGATTTCCAACCATTCTGAGGGAACCTTTGGGCGCCTCCGTTACTGTTTAGGAGGCGACCGCCCCAGTCAAACTGCCAATCAGACACTGTCTCCCACCACGATAAGTGGTGCGGGTTAGAGTGTTAGCACAGCGAGGGTAGTATCCCAACAATGCCTCCACCGAAACTAGCGTCCCGGTTTCCACGGCTCCTACCTATCCTGTACAAGCTATGTCAACACCCAATATCAAATTACAGTAAAGCTCCATGGGGTCTTTCCGTCCTGTCGCGGGTAACCTGCTTCTTCACAGGTATCTCAATTTCACCGAGTCTCTCGTTGAGACAGTGCTCAGATCGTTACGCCTTTCGTGCGGGTCGGAACTTACCCGACAAGGAATTTCGCTACCTTAGGACCGTTATAGTTACGGCCGCCGTTTACTGGGGCTTCGTTTCTGGGCTTCGCCGAAGCTAACTCATCCACTTAACCTTCCAGCACCGGGCAGGCGTCAGCCCCTATACTTCATCTTACGATTTTGCAGAAACCTGTGTTTTTGATAAACAGTCGCCTGAGCCTTTTCACTGCGGCTGCACTTGCGTGCAGCACCCCTTCTCCCGAAGTTACGGGGTCATTTTGCCGAGTTCCTTAACGAGAGTTCACTCGCTCACCTTAGGATACTCTCCTTGACTACCTGTGTCGGTTTGCGGTACGGGTAGTTAATTACTCACTAGAAGCTTTTCTCGGTAGCGTGACATGGCCCACTTCTCTACTTTATTTCGATCCTCATCACAGCTTGTCAACACGGTAACAAGCATTTCACTCATTACCTGACTTACTGCTTGAACGCACATATCCAACAGTGCGCACAGGTTAGCCTTCTACGTCCCTCCATCGCTCAAACATAATTAACTAGTACAGGAATCTCAACCTGTTATCCATCGCCTACGCCTCTAGGCCTCGGCTTAGGTCCCGACTTACCCTGGGAGGACGAGCCTTCCCCAGGAAACCTTAGTCAATCGGTGGAATAGATTCTCACTATTCTTTCGCTACTCATACCGGCATTCTCACTTCTAAGCGCTCCAGCAGTCCTTACGGTCTACCTTCGTTGCCCTTAGAACGCTCTCCTATCACATGACTACGTCATGTCCACAATCTCGGTAATATGCTTAGCCCCGGTAAATTTTCGGCGCAGAATCACTCGACTAGTGAGCTATTACGCACTCTTTAAATGGTGGCTGCTTCTGAGCCAACATCCTAGTTGTCTATGCAACTCCACATCCTTTTCCACTCAGCATATATTTAGGGACCTTAATTGGTGGTCTGGGCTGTTCCCCTTTCGACGGTGGATCTTATCACTCATCGTCTGACTCCCGGACATATAAATCGATGGTATTCGGAGTTTATCTGAATTTAGTAACCCATGACGGGCCCCTCACCCAAACAGTGCTCTACCTCCATGATTCTAAGTCCGAGGCTAGCCCTAAAGCTATTTCGGAGAGAACCAGCTATCTCCAAGTTCGTTTGGAATTTCACCGCTACCCACATTTCATCCCAGCACTTTTCAACGTACACGGGTTCGGCCCTCCGGTGCGTTTTACCGCACTTTCAGCCTGAACATGGGTAGATCACCTGGTTTCGGGTCTATCCCAACATACTGTAACGCCCTATTCAGACTCGCTTTCGCTACGGCTCCGGACTTTTCGCCTTAACCTTGCATGTTAGCATAACTCGCCGGTTCATTCTACAAGAGGCACGCCATCACCCATTAACGGGCTCTGACTGCTTGTAGGCACATGGTTTCAGGAACTATTTCACTCCCCTTCCGGGGTGCTTTTCACCTTTCCCTCACGGTACTGGTTCACTATCGGTCACTAGGGAGTATTTAGCTTTGGGAGATGGTCCTCCCGGATTCCGACGACGTTTCACGTGTGTCGCCGTACTCAGGATCCTGAACTGAGGTTAATTGATTTCGCCTACGGGGCTATCACCCTGTATCGCTTAACTTCCCAGATAATTCGACTATCAATTAACTTGGTAACTCAAATGTTCAGTCCTACAACCCCAAAGAGCAAGCTCTTTGGTTTGAGCTGTTCCCCGTTCGCTCGCCGCTACTTAGGGAATCGAAATTTCTTTCTCTTCCTGTGGGTACTTAGATGTTTCAGTTCCCCACGTCTGCCCCCAAACTAGATATGTATTCTCTAGCTGGTGATAATCGATTAAGATTATCGAGTTTCCTCATTCGGAAATCTCCGGATCAAAGCTTACGTACAGCTCCCCGAAGCATATCGGTGTTAGTCCCGTCCTTCATCGGCTCCTAGTGCCAAGGCATCCACCATGCGCCCTTCATAACTTAACCTATTTCATCACTACGTGATGTTTGGTTAGTTGAGTATTTACGAATAAACTAATATTTTAAAACTCAAAATAACGCGGTGTTCTCGGTTGAAATTGTATTTTTATACAAATTCAATATAGAAATTAAATAATATCTAGTTTTCAAAGAACCAAGTA
>NZ_JBMHFD010000023.1:0-8537 GCF_049166695.1 Apilactobacillus intestinapis | reverse complement strand
AGTACAGTGATCAAGGATACGTGGTGGTAAGTAACACCTACCCAGTGAATGGAGTTAAGTTCAATAGTGATGATAAAGAACAAGACTTCACCGTAACATTGGCACACAAAGTAGATACGGTAACACCGGACCAACCAGGCGAACCAGGACAACCAATTAATCCAGATAACCCGGATGGACCAAAGTGGCCAAACGGGACTGATAAGGATAGTTTGAGCAAGAGTGTAACTAGAACAATAAATTATGTAGACGAAAATGGTAAAAAACTACATGAAACAATTGTACAAACAGTTACTTTCACTCGTGAAGCACAAGTAGACGAAGTCACAGGAGAAGTAACCTACGGTAACTGGTCATCAACTGAATCAAGATGGAGTAAAGCTGTTAGCCCATCTATTACAGGATACAAATTAACAAACAGTAATGAAAAGATTGTTGAAGCTACCGAAGTTAATGAAAATAGTGAAGATGAGGTAATTAATATTCAATACAAAAAAGTAACACCAACTTCTGAAATAAATAATCCAACACCATCAAATAAACAAAATGGTAGAAAAGAACATGGTAAATTACCACAAACCGGAGAAGCAGATGAATCAAAGGTTGAATTAAGTGGATTAGCATTACTATTAATTTCGTTAACTTTAGGTATCTTTGGAATCAAGAAAAGAAAAAAATAAGATTTAAGGATAAATCTAAATAGAAGAAAACCGCCTTACTGTTTATATTGGTAAGACGGCTTTTGTTTGTTATTATTTTTAGATTAAAATTTTTTGCAGTGGAGGATATGATATGAGAATTAAAGATAAATCAAAAAAGATGATAGTTAACAGTTTTTTGAATTTAACGGTTCATAATGATATTAACGAGATAAGTATTGATGAAATAATTGTTAACAGCGGACTTTCTAGAGGAACTTTTTATAACCATTTTAGGAATAAAAATGACATAATTATTTATGTTGAAAAGTTAATGTGTAAGTCTATCGATGAAGTTTTTGAAGATATATCTCCAGAAAACAAAAACTATATGGACATTATGACGCATAGAATACTTCCCCTTGTTTACGAAAACAGAGATTATACTAAAATATTATATAAATATTACCAACCATCTTTTTTCGATTTTATTGTAAAAAGATACTCAAAATATTTCATTAAATATTTTGATCACTATGATGAAAAAGTTCTTAAATTATCGAAGGATTTCGCGGTTCAATTTTTCTTTAGAATGATGTTAAATGCGATGTTATTATGGATTTCTGAAGCAATTCCTACCAGTCCAGAGGAATTTGAACCATCATTTAAAAAGATTATAAATTCTTCGGTTGCAGATGTGTGTGGAATTAAGATACATTGATTTATGTTTTAATAAAAAGGGTAATAGAATTTATTTTTATATATTCTATTACCCTTTTTATAATCTATTTTTTAATTGTATAGAATATGCTAAAAAATTTATATTAATTTTAATTAGTATATTTTTTATTCATCTAAATTATCAGTCCTGCTATTTTTAGGTATAAAGTGTTTAACTATATGACAAAAAATCCATGAACATTGATGTTACGAGCATATAGACGTGTTGAATAGATTGAATATAAGAATATAATTGCCCTGTAAAAATTTTTTAGCAGGTGATTACTATGTATAACAAAAAATATACAAATAAGAATAGTGAAAAGAAGATACTTAAAAAAGTAAAAAAACAGTGGGCAGTTTTATCGATTGCTTCTTTTGGAATTATTGGATTATATTCTTTTAATCAATCTCAGAAAAATATTGTTAATGCAGATGTTGTTAATCCTAGTAATAACAATTCTAATAAATCGATTAATGCAAACTCTGACAGTTTTAGATATTTAAAGTGGGGAACTGCTAACGTAACTTTCGATGAGCAAAGTAAAACTTTAACCATCAATGGACAAGATAATGGTGAACCCGGGACCCTTACTCAGGATGGGCAACCCGGTGATATTAACTTTAAAAAAGATGTTAAAAAAATAATAATAAAATCACCTGTATTTTTACCAGTTAATGCAGGATACACATTTGGTAACTTTAATAATTTGACGGATATTGAAGGCTTAGATAAAGTGGATGCTTCTAATACAAAAGTAATGGATGGACTTTTTGCCGAAGATCATAATTTAGAAAAAGACATAGATATTAGTAAATGGAATACTTCTAATGTAGTTAGCATGAATCAAATGTTCAACGCTGACAAAAAAATCAATATTATTAATCTTAATGGTATTAATACACATAGTGTAGAAAATATGTATGGCATGTTTGCTAATTGCTATAATCTTGAGGTCGTGACTGGTATAAATGGGCTAGATTATAGTAACGTTACAGATATGACATATTGGTTTGCTTACGACGTTTCATTAGATTCTTTAAATCTATCTAATGTATATGCTCCAAAGGTACAAAAGGTAGATTATATGTTTATCAATGATGTGAAACTAAGATATCTTGATTTATCAAAGTTCTCAACAGAGAATATCAATGATGGGAAAATGTTTTGGTTCCAATTAGAACAACCATATGAATATTTCCCATATAATAACCAACCAGAAAAAATCAAAAGTCATTTAATAATGTTAGTTACAGGAGCAGACTTTGATGGTCGAAAGGTGAGGTTTGAAAGCTTTGGTGGGAATAGAAAGATTCTTTACTTAGATAACGGACAAATTTACCAATTCGATACAAATAACTACGACAATACTGAAGATAACAATAGTAATTATCCAGAAAACGTGGTAAAAGCAGCAACTAATTCTTGGCGAGGAGCAATGGTTAAATTTGTGGACAGCAAAACAGGTCAACAGGTTGGAAATACATTGTTAGCTCAGGGATTAGCAAATATTAGTTCTTCCCCTCTAGTAATGAATATCCCATCAGGTTACTCTTTAACAAAAGGAAATACTAACATTATTACATTTACTGGAAGTGAAGATGCAAATTCGGTTAAAACATTCTATATAAGCAAAAATTTGAATATCACCGTTAATTTAACTGATGAAGGAAAGACTATAAAGTCGACTAAACTTGTGGTTCCTGAAGATGAAATGGTTGATGTATCTACAGAATTACCAACCGGCTATGAATTTGTTGGATCGTCTAAATTTCAAGCAAATGATAATCAATTAGAAGAAAATATAGAAATAAGAAAAACAAGCGGAACAAGTAGTTCAGCACCATCTAGTGCAGAAAGTAGCGCCACTAGTGAAGCTGCAAAAAGTGGGACAAGTAGTTCAGCACCATCTAGTGCAGAAAGTAGCGCCACTAGTGAAGCTGCGACAAGCGGAACAAGTAGTGCGGCACCATCTAGTGCAGAAAGTAGCGCCACTAGTGAAGCTGCAACAAGTGGGACAAGTAGTGCGACACCATCTAGTGCAGAAAGTAGCGCCACTAGTGAAGCTGCGACAAGTGGGACAAGTAGTGCGACACCATCTAGTGCAGAAAGTAGCGCCACTAGTGAAGCTGCAACAAGCGGAACAAGTAGTGCGACACCATCTAGTGCAGAAAGTAGCGCCACTAGTGAAGCTGCGACAAGTGGGACAAGTAGTGCGGCACCATCTAGTGCAGAAAGTAGCGCCACTAGTGAAGCTGCAACAAGCGGAACAAGTAGTGCGGCACCATCTAGTGCAGAAAGTAGTGCCACTAGTGAAGCCGCAACAAGCGGAACAAGTAGTGCGGCACCATTAAAATCTTCAAAAGTTAACAGAATTGTAAAAAAAGCTTATAAGAAAATTAAAAAATCTAATAATCATGGAAATAACGGAAGTAAACCATTCAGATTTAAATTAGCACCACGTAGAGTGTACATGGTTAAAGGATTCTACAGATATTCCAGCACAAGCTTTAGTAAGAAGAATCGCCTACAAGGGTATAAAAAACATAATCGTCCAAATGCGGTAATGTTCACAATTGTAGGAGAAACAAAGAGTAAGCACGGACTAAAGAGATACAAGGTATATCAAATTGTAAGCAAGAAGGAAGGTCTATTTAGAGTAGATCATAAGAAGTGGGGTTACATCACCGCTAAACCTTCATACATGAGACCATTGTATTACAGTAAGAACGTGCACAAGGTTAAGGTAATCGGTAAGGGACTACGTGCATACAAGAACAGTAAGTTAAGTAAGTACGTGAAGTCATACAAACGTGGAACAGTCTTGAAGGTAAAAGCAGTCAAGAAGCTAGGAACCACGTACAGATTACAACTAAGTGATGGAAGATATGTGAGCTCAAACAAAAATTTAGTTAGAACTATTAAGTAATCAACAAAAAAAGACGCATAAATAATTATGTGTCTTTTTTAATAATGAAATTTATATATAAAGTAATGTATTAATCAATAATAGAGCAAAAATTATACCAACAAAAAAGAATAAGATGAACAAAGATAAATTTATTAATACATTTTTATCTGATAAAGGAAAATATTTTTTGTTACTTTCATAAAAAATAATAGATGCAACAATCATGGAGATTATTGCAAAAACTATAGTAAACAAATCGTTTCCAGTTGGAGAAAACCAAAGCAATTGTGTCAATTCACAAAGAATGAACATTGTGAATCCAGTTTTTATTCCCATTGATGCCATATCAATGACTATATAAATAAATCTTTTATGCATAGAATTATTCCTCTCTAAGCTTTTATAAACTTAATAACATCCTTATGATATATCCTCCAAGTATTATTGAAAGATCATAAAATAAGAATTGTGTTAAATAATTGAAATGCTCAGTATCGGCGCTTCTTAATATACTATCCAAAAAAATATATAGTACTGCTATCCCAAGGAATATCATGAAAGCTGAAAATATTAATAGTAAAACGGGTGATAATCTAATAGAGTTTCCTATATTTGAATAAATTATAACGATAAAACCCTCGATGATTACTCCAAGAAAGAAACCTTCCACTATTAACGATAATGATAGTTTTTTCATTTTTTATTTTGTACCTCACAAATATAATATTTACTTTACTTTATCATTTCATAATTAATTATAAAAATTAGTGAAATTCAACTTTATAAACTAATTGTCATCAGATGATATTAAACATTTTATTTTATAGAACCATGTATATCGATAATGAATAATTAGTAAATAAATAAAAAATAAAATAATGTTGAAAGTTAATTAATTCACAATCGAATAGTATAGCTTTTTAAAACAATTACATTAGGAGGAAAATTATGAAAAGAAATCAGAAAAGCAGTAATTCAATAAAAGTATATTCTCGTGGAGTTTTAGATAAGAATTTAAAAATTAAAAATGCTGCATGGGCTTTTGTAATTATAAAAGATGGGATAGAATATGTAGTTTCAGAAAAAACATTTGATTCAAATGAAATAAACATAGAAATCAGAGCACTTAACCATGCTTTGGATAATTTGCTAGAAAAAGAATTGAATAATCGAAAAATTGATATCTATATATTCAACTATGAATTGTTGAATATAATTAAAATGTTAAGAGTACTAGAAATTAATAAGTTGAAGATGTCTTTTACAAGTAAGAATTCAAATGCAATTCTTAAATTAAAACGTTTATTATCTTTTTTCTCAGATGTTAGTTTTTTCTTCAAGATTGATCCGGATGAAAGATTAGAGCTAATTTTAAAAAGAACGATACGAATGTAATTAAACAATATGCCAACTTTCATAAAACTTAAATAAAACTTAAACAATATATTTTTTGTCATTATCAATGCGTTAAAACACGGTTTAATTAAAACTTAATGTAAATCAATGAAATAATCGGTGACAAAAAGTCAATCAGTTGCTGGTATGTCAATGATAACACGCCTTGATTCGATAATATATGGATGTATACTTCGTTTTGTATAGAATGTATTTTCATATGAGAGGGTGGTAAAATGCTTTATAATCATAAACAGTTCAGAAAAAACTCTGATAAAAAAATTATGAGAAAAGTTAAAAAGAATTGGATAGTCTTATCAATTGCATCTTTTGCCTTAATCGGGGCAGCAACAGTAATTGAGTCCAATTCAAATGTTGCTTTTGCTAGTGAGACGCAAACATCATCAAGCGCATCAAGTATTAGCAATAGCACTAGTGATACTGACTCATCGAATAGCAGTAACAATAGCACTAGTGATACTGACTCATCGAATAGCAGTAACAATAGCACTAGTGGTACTGACTCATCGAATAGCAGTAACAATAGCTCTGGTGGTACTAATTCGTCAAAGCATAGTACCAATAATACAAACGGTACCGATGAATCGATTAGTAATAGAGAATCCAATAGTAATAATGATTCAAAAGATTCTGCTATTCCCGTTACTCAGGTTCCTAATACCAGTAAGTCACAAGATTACACTCCAAGTAATAGTCAGGACTTAAAAAACTCAGTCGATAGTGCAAAAAACAACGGTGTAGTTTTTAATGAAAGTAGTAATCAAAAGAACGAAATGGTTAAAGATAAAGCCGTTTCTGATGCTACTGATGTTCAAAACTATAATCAGAATAAAATAAATGAGATAACACAAGCGGTTAATAATTATAAAGCTCACCTAAGTGATTATCAAAATAAATTAGATTATTACAATGATCAGTTGAATAAATATTCTGATGAAATCAATAAAGCTAAACAATTGCAAAATCAAGGCATTATAGATGCTTCATTGTTAACACAACAGTTAGATCTTGGTGATGAACCTAATGCAAAATTGAGTGTTTCGGGCGTTGGTAATGGATTAATCCTCAATAATAATTCAACGTCTCCTATTAAGAATGCAGGTGTTTCTGATTCGGAACAAGCTAGCAGAATCTCATATGACGGAACAGGTAGCTATAATGGCGGACAAGTTGCTGTTGCGAGTTTTACAAATTTAAAAAACTCATACTATCAAGATATTATTGGAGTAAAACATAATATTTCAAAGATTGTAGAAACTTTTTCTAACTTGTCGTCACAACCATATGCTGGTAGTGCTTTTTTGAAAAGCCTTAGTAGCGGTATTGCTGCAGTTAATTACACTACACCGGCACTAACAATTTATCATAATCCATCTCATGGATTTGTTTTTGGGGCTTCGTCAGGTGTAACGATGAAGACAGAATACTACGATGATAGTGGTAATTTAATTCCTTTGAATGATGAAAGTAATGCATATTTAGTAATTGGTAGTTTAAATAACTGGTCTGATCATAGGGAAGGAATTTTTGTAAGTAATGATTCGGATGCTCATCCATATCAACTTAATGGTTCTTCTGTTACAAAACATGCAACAAGTAGCGGGACTGCAATGTATTCAGATAATGGTAATCCTACCACTCCTGATGGACATTTGTGGGATTCGGCAGGTAGTCAGTACTCATACTATGGTTCATCTATCGTAAAATTAACAGGATCTAATAATTCAGTGAGATTTACTAGGGATGCTTCATCCTTTGATTCTTTTCCATTTGTATGGGCTACCGTAGCTTCTAGTTTGGTTGGACAATCAGCTGCTATCCCTAATTTATTTAAGCCACTACAACCATCAAAACCTGTTTTAGACGTTAATTATACTGCAGTAAATCTTATAAATGGTATAAATAAAATCAATTATGTTGACGAAAATAACAATAATATAGGATTAACTGATAGTTCATATGGCGACAATTCTCAAGGTGATGGATTAACAACAAGTTCAAAAATTTCTAATTTTGAAAAAATGGGATATTCTCTTTTAAGTGACAATCACGGTGATGACAGTAAGAACTATATAGGTGGGATAGAACAAGATTTTACAGTAATGTTCTCACACAAAGTAGATACGGTAACACCAGATCAACCAGGCGAACCTGGACAACCAATTAATCCAGCTAACCCGGATGGACCAAAGTGGCCAAACGGAACCGATAAGGATAGTTTGAGCAAGAGTGTAAATCAAACTATTAATTATGTGGATTCGAATGGTAATGTTATATACAATCCTACTAACTATCATGTAACTTTTACAAGAACTGCAAAAGTTGATGAAGTGACTGGTGAAGTAACATATAGTGATTGGGATAAGCCAGATTACAAATTTAGTGATACAGTATCTCCTGTAATTAAAAACTACGTTATTAACGAAGATTCACAGAAAGTAATTGCTGGTGTAACTGTCGGACCTATCTCTTCTGATAATGTAAACAATATAAATGTTGTTTACAGTTTAAGACCCAACCTAGATGGTGAAGCAACTAAGGTGAAGGGTGAAATTGACGCTGACAATACATTAACAAGTGCAGAAAAAGCACAACAAAAGAATAATGTAGACAGTGTTAAAAACATTGATCAAGCTAAGATTGATGTATCATCCGATTTAAATAATGCTAACGCAGCATATGACCAAGGTGTTAAGGACATTGATGCGCAACACGTACCAGGTAAGAGTGTAGCGGACCAAAAGGAAGCCGCTAAAGCTAACCTAGATAGTGAAGCAACCAAGGTGAAGGGTGAAATTGATGCTGACAATACATTAACAAGTGCAGAAAAGGCACAACAAAAGAGTAATGT
>NZ_JBMHFD010000022.1:0-11845 GCF_049166695.1 Apilactobacillus intestinapis | reverse complement strand
CTTATTAATAATTTTTGTAAATCCTAAACCATTATAATAATCTTTAATGGCAGCTAATTTTAATTCTTTAGAAAACATAAAAGAACCCCTTAGGTTAGATTTCTCCAACTCAAGGGGTTCAGTTCACGCTTGTAAAAGCGGCTTTTTTTAATGGCGACTTGATTGGTGGCCGCCGTTATTTGAAAGTTTGATGTTGTTTCGTTTGAACTTTTGTTGGGCTGAGTCTGGTTGGAAATCAAAGTGGTGCATACGACCATTGTAAGGTTTGCCGGCCATCTTGATTTGAACCCAGTCAGCCATGATGCGTTGCATGTTTTGCGCTGCTTTCACACGGCTTGTAATGCCTTCAGTCTTAGCAGCCGGTTCGATATTATCTCTCAATTGATTGATCAACTTTTGGTGGTAGACCAATAGTGATTGGGTCAAAGGAGAATCCTTGTATGAGTTGAATAGGCGTTCGATAAAACGCATTGCGTCTTTTGAGTTTTTGGGTTCATAAAATCTTTCGTTATTATCCATAATTGCCTCCAAAAAAAATAACCATCATGCATATTATACATGATGGTTATCATTTTACATTGATTAGTCTTCCAATTCAATTTGACCAGTTAAGCTGAATAAGAAACTTAATAGGACGGCTAGGAAACCACCAACAACGATACCATTGTCTAAGATGATTTGAGCAGCTTGTGGAAGTGATCTGAAGATTTGTGGGTAAACTGTTACACCAATACCAGTACCAACTGATAGGGCAACGATTAATAGGTTTGCATTCTTGCTGAAGTCAACGTTTTGTAGAATACGGATACCTTGAACCCCAACCATACCAAACATTACGACCATAGCACCACCAAGAACTGAACTTGGAATTACGGTTGCCACAGCACCAGCCTTAGGAAGTAGACCTAAGATTAATAGGAATAATCCGGCGTAGTAGATTGGGCGTTTAGTCTTAATACCTGATAGTTGAACCACACCAACGTTTTCTGAGAAAGTTGAGTATGGGAAGGTGTTGAAGACACCACCAAGCATAGCGGCGATACCTTCAGCACGGTAACCGTTAGCTAGGTCTTTTTCGCTTAGCTTACGACCAGTTAAATCACCCAGTGCCAAGAAGACACCGGTTGATTCCACCATGGTAGTTAGTGATACTAAAATCATGGTTAGAATAGCTGACCAGCTGAAGTGTGGTGTACCGAAGTAAAAAGGTTGTGGGAAGTGGAACCAGCTTGCTTGTGCGACTGAAGCAAATGAAATCATGCCAAGTGCATAAGCAATCACAGTTCCGACTACCATCCCAACCAATACAGAGATTGATCTGAAGAAACCCTTGCCAAAGATGTTAATCAAGATAATAACGGCCATGGTAATTAGACCGACGATTAAATCGTGAGGGTCAGCGAAGTTCTTAGCTGAAGCATTTCCACCACCCAAGTTTTGAACGGCAACTGGTACTAATGAGAAACCAATAATGGTAATTAGTGAACCAGTAACCACTGGTGGGAAGAACTTACGTAGTTTTGCGAAAAGTCCTGAGATTAAGAATACGAATAAACCAGAACAAATAATAGCTCCATAAATATATGCGACACCTAAAGTACCACCGATAGTTTCAAGTGGTGTAATAACTTGTACCGCACATCCCAATACAACGGGAAGACCAATCCCAGTAAGTGGGGTCTTCTTAAGTTGTAGTAGTGTGGCAATCCCACACATAAAAATATCTGCAGAAACCAGGTAAGTCATTTGAGCTGCATTGAAGTGTAAGAAAGCACCGATTAGCAATGGAACGATAACGTCACCTGAATACATTGCTAACAAGTGTTGGAAACCTAAAATGGCAGCCTTGAATTGGGATACCTGTTGCAAATTGCTTTCATGATTATCCAAACAAAATTCCTCCTAATATTTAATTATTACCCTGAAAAATAAAAAAGCCTCAATGCTAGAAAAAGCAAAGAGACCTTCATCTTTTTGCTTATAGTCCGAACTTTACGGTTCCGGGTAGAAACTTACCAACCTTATTATGGTAAATATATAGGCAATAACTGATTTAATTTTGTAAATTCAATATTAGACGAATTTTGCAAAAAAAGCAATCCTTATAATGAATATAATTGTTCAGTTTCACAATTATAAGGTACAATGGAAAGTACTATTTGATAGATACGAGGGGGGAATAATCTTGAAGCATATTTTAGCAATTCACACCGGTGGAACTATTTCAATGTCTCAAGACGAAAGCGGGGAAGTTGTTCAAAATGAACAAAATCCAATCGCCAATCAACAAGATAATTTATTAGATCAAGGAATCGATATTACTAATGAGGAGATTTTTAACTTACCATCTCCACACATGACCCCTGATAGAATGCTTGAAATCGCTAATCGAATTAAGAAAGCAAGAAAGCAAGGATACGACGGTGTCGTAGTTACCCACGGTACCGATACCCTAGAAGAAACTGCATACTTCTTGGACTTAACTTTGGCCAACGATTTTCCAGTCGTCGTAACTGGTGCCATGCGTTCATCAAACGAAATTGGTTCAGATGGTCTATACAACCTATTGAACGCTGCAGCAACCGCTGCTAGCCCACAAGCTAAGAACAAGGGTGTCTTGGTGGCAATGAACGATGAAATTCACACTGCTAGATACGTTACTAAGACCCACACTACTAACGTGGCGACTTTTAGAACACCAACATTTGGTCCAATCGGAATTATTTCTAAGCATGAACCAACATTTTACCAAGAATTAATCCAAAGTGAAGTCGTAAATGTTGATTCATTAGTGGACCACGTTTATCTAATCAAGGCTTTTGCCGGCATGGACGGCACCTTGTTTGACGCTTTAGATAATGATCAAACTAACGGTCTAGTAATCGAAGGATTAGGTGCTGGTAACCTACCTCCTGAAACATTAGATTCAGTAAAACGTTTAGTTGACAGAAACATCCCAGTCATTTTGGTTTCCAGATGTCTAAGTGGGGTTGCCCAAGACATTTACGCCTACGAAGGTGGAGGAATCCAACTGGAAGAAATGGGCTTAGAATTCTGTCACGGTCTAAACGGCCAAAAAGCACGTATTAAATTAATCATTGCGTTAAGTGCGCACAAGTCTGGTGAAGAGTTAGCTAGATTTATGAGTAACGCAATATCATAGAGTGAGGGATGTTTATGAACTCTATCATTGCAGATTTAAATGCAGCAATGAGCAAGAAACAACTGGTGAATATCTACCTAAATACAGGTGATATTTTCTACACCGGCTATATTCAAACTTACAACGATGACGAGGTCATCATTGCCACATACGAATCCAGTGGTCTAGCCGACGGATACGTCGCAATGAAGACCGCCATCATCGAGAGTGTGGAACGTCAAAGTGAAGACCTAGACAGCATCAAAGAAAAAATGTTAATCGCCAAGGATGAAGGATTAATGGAATCCAAACCCAGCGAATTACACTTTGATTCCAACAACAACTTGTTCCCACAAATTTTAATTCAAGCATACTTAAACCAAGAGGTTATCCTAATTCACGACAATGAAGCGGAACGTTTCTACACAGGGATGGTTAAGAAAATCAGCAATGATTCCTTTAAGTTCTTACGCATTAACAAGTTCGACTTCATGCAAAATGAATTGGTCACCATGGGCTTTAACCAAAGCATGATTATAGAATTCCAAGGTCGTGAACTAAGTGTCATGAGCAAAGTAATGGGCAAGGTCAAAGAACAAAACATTGCCAAGACCGCCGAATCAATCAACAACATCATCGATTTGTTGAACGATTCATTCCATCATCACAACCTAGTCGAAGTTCGTTGTCGATACAATGACCACTTCTTCTATGTCGGGGAGGTCATCATGTTAAACGACAGTGGTGCCATCCTAAAAGTTGTCGACATGTCTGGTCAATTTGGTGGCTATGTCTTCATTCGAATGAATGGCATCCAACGAGTCACCGTTGGCAACGACTACCTTGAATTGGTTCAACTAATGAAGGACCAAAACATTGCTGATCATAATGCATCACAACCGGTATTAAACGATTCAAGAGAATTCGACAGTACCGAAGATAATTTAAATGCTATCTTGACGCAATCAATGAACAAGCGTCAATTGATTCGCTTGCAATTGAAGTCCGGTAGTAACTTCTTGGGGTACCCGGAAAAGATTGGCCCCGAATCAATGAAGTTCAGTCTATTGGATGAAACAGTCAACTTCTTCATTTACGGACAAAAGATTCCGTTAAATGACATCGTTGAAGTAGGTTTTGAATACATCTATGCTTATTTAGATGAACAACGTCTAAGAAGAAAAGGCGATATGTAATAAAAAAAGGAACCCGATATTTCGGGCTCCTTTTTTGCTTAGCCTAATTTTTGTTTGATAATATCTACTTCATCTTGATTTGGGGATCTGCGCATGCTCTTAATGTCATGCAATTCCTCTACACTAAAATGTAGGTTATAAGCCAATAATGTATCTGGCATATCATTATTCTTTTGATAAGTAACAATTTCTTCAGCAATCTTATTCAATTTACGATTCATAAGAACCCTCCTAACAAAATCCATCCGACAATTACATTATAACTTATTTTAGTATAAGAAGAAAAATAAAGTCTAAAAAATTAGGATAATTTGGATAGCGACAACCACAACAACGAAGATTATATAATCGGTTGCTTTGATTGTAATCTTTTTGAAATGGGTTCGGCTGTTTCCTTCAACGAATAAATGTGAATTCATTCCTTGAGCTAGTAGGGTGGACCAGTTCATGGCAGCTAGGATTGACTTGAAGTAAAGGGTTGGAGAAACATAGGATAGATGCACGTTTCTCATTTTAGCGGATAACTTGATGTCGACAATCTCTTGTTTGATGGTTTCAATCAAGTTAAAGGCGCCCATTACTCCGTAGGCAAACTTGCTGGGTACGTGAAAGTTTTGTTCCAGACTACCAGCCAAATCCTCGATGGAGGTCTTACATGTGTAAGTTCCACCCAGTGTGACAAACGCGTATAGACGAGTCACCAATAAGATACCGTATTGATAGTCGCCATTTATCTTTTGGGCGAAATAGATTCCGACCGCAGGAATTAAAGTGACGAATAATAAGTATAGGATTCGCTTAAATGAAGCGAAGAAGATTAGATAGATTAGACTAACAAAGAAGATAACTAGGTTTAGTCTAACTGATGTTGTAAATGAAATTTCCAATGCAATTACTAACATCATCAGTAGTTTTAATACGGGATTCATTAAAAGGCCTCCTGATAAGTTAGTTTGTGATCATCAAATGCTAAATGGTAATCAACTAGGTTCTCTAGACCATGAGTTTGATGAGAGATTAGTAGTTGTGTTTGACCTTTAGCCTTTGCGTGATTCAATAAATCAACGACAATGGTAACATATTCAATGTTGATACCATTAAAAGGTTCGTCTAAAAGAAGAAGTGAGTGTCCCATCATGACTATGCTTAGGATTTGTAGTCGTTTCTTTTGGCCATCACTTAAAGAGTAGATGACACGATCGGATAGCTCATCTAGACCAAGTTTGCGAGTGTATTCAGCGATTTGATTGTCGTCCAACCAGTTGTTGAATGCATTCTTCTTGGATAGATCTAGTTCGTCTTCGACGGTGATTTTAATGAATTGCTTGGTTGATTCTTGGAAAATCATTCCAACACTTTGTAAGTACTTGTTTAAACGGATTTTACGAATTGATTTGTGGTTGAAATTAATTTCTCCATCAAAATCATGTTGCTTGATAAATGTTTTGAACAGACTTGATTTACCACATCCGTTGGGACCGGTAATTAAGGTCGTTTTTTGTTTCATCAAGTCTAAATCTAAATGATTGATTAATTGCATGTCGTAGTTGGCAATTGATAAATCTGCACAGTTAATAATTGGTTCTCCAACAACTTCGTTTGATAGTGGACGATTTGTGTAATCGTTGAATTGATTGAACAATTCTTTTGCCGCCGCATCATCTAAAGGTTTAAACGTTGTGTTGTCTTCATCGAAACCAATTAACTGGTCGATTTGATTTTCGTAGCCCATAAGGTCGTGATCGATACCGATGACAATCTTGCCTGATTCCTTTAGCTGGCTCAATAGACTAATCAGTTCCAGGCGAGACTTGATATCGACATTGGCAAATGGTTCATCCAATAGAATAACAGGAGCGTTAATTGCTACGATGATACTTAGTGCAACCTTTTGTTTTTCACCACCGGAAAGAGTCTTGAATTCGCGCTTTCTTAACTCATTGGTATTGGTGAAAGAAAGGGCATCTTCGATAACTTGATCCATTTTATCAGGTTCAACTTGAAGATTTTCTAGTGTGAAGATGAATTCATCTTCCACGGTAGCCATACAAAATTGTTGCATTGGATCTTGGAACATCATGGAAATGGTTTGGCGTAATTTCCATTCTGAAAATTCAGCGATGTCTTGGTGATTAAAATTGATAACGCCGTCGATTGTACCGTCGTTATATTGTGGATAAAATCCTGCGATTGTTTTCAAAAGCGTTGATTTACCAGACCCAGAAGGACTGTATATCAATGCCATTTGATTAGATTCGAAATCCAGGCTAACCCCTTTAAAAGTCGGCTTCGAACTACCAGTATATTGGTATGTCAAATTGTTAATTGATAAGTTATTCAAAAAGTGACACTCCTATTATTTGATAACGTGATTCTTTTCTAACATGTTGGCGATTAGTTTTGATAACACACCACCAAAGATGAAGATTGAAATGAATCTTGCGATGAATAAGATTATTAGCATGTGGATGGCATAAGCATTGTAACCACTCTTGAACCAGTCATAGATAAATGTGATGACAGTAGTTGAGATGGTAGTAGCGAATACACCTAACCAATCGAAGTGCTTGTATTTAGTAGCAACGAAACCTAATTCAGTTGCTATACCTTGTTCAATACCAGAGATGATGGTTTCAACACCCCATTGTCCACCTAAGAACATTTCAACGATGGCACCGATTACCTCAGCTAGTAATGGAGCACCTGGACGTTTGAAGATAAAACCAGCAAGTGGAGCTGCCATTACCCAAAGACCAAGTAGTAGATCGTTAGCAAGAGGTGCTAGACCATAAGGAGTAAGTGCAAGACTTACTGCGTTGTATAGAAAACCTGTGGCGAAAAAGATAATTCCACAGATAATTGAGATTAATGTAAGTAAAATGATGTTTCTAAGTGACCATGTGTTTTTCATAGTTTCCTCCAGAAAAAAGGACCCCAAACAACACGTGTTTGGAGTCCAATTTATTTTTATAATTTGTAAAGCATTAAAAATAAAAGGGTTGTTTTCCTTCGCAGGGATTATCCTGAATCAGGTACTATGGGTATGAATCTCAGCCGAATTCCGGCACCCCAAACATTAATTATCAATTTAAATTAACTATACTATTGATTAAATTTAAATGCAATGCTTATATTTTTATTAACAATTTTAACAAGCGGGATGCCTTGTCGTAACGGTGATTTCGTGGTAACTTTAGATAGTGAAATTATGAAAAATGGAAGTAAAAATGAATGAAGAAATCAGTGAAAAGACTAACAATAATATTCGTCGCGGCGATTGGATTAGGTGCATACGAACAATTTAATAATCCATTCTCATTTATTCGCCAAGAATACAATAAAATAACGAACTCAAAACAAGGTTATCAACCTGACTATCAACAAGATCCACAAACTTATAAGACCGACCTAGTGAAGGTGTCACAGAATAAAGTAAAGAACGCGAGTGCTGCTGTGGCATTAGACTCTACCAAGAATAAGGTCGTTTATTCGCAAAATGGGGACAAGAAGATTAAGGTCGCATCATTAGCCAAACTAATGACCTTATATCTAACGATTCAAAAGGCCAAAAATACCAACGGCTGGAATCAAGTAGTTGACACCAGTAACAAGGGACTAAAGAAACTAGGTGACGACGTTGAACTAGGTGGATTTAAGTTCAAGGACGGCCACAAGTACACCGTCAGAGATTTATATAAGGCCGCTTTAGTCCAATCATCCAACAATGCTGCAATTGCATTGGGTCAATGGGTGGCAGGCTCTAACGTTAAGTTCATCAAGATGATGAATGAACAAGCCAAGGCATGGCATCTAGACGCTACTTTTGTGTCATCATCAGGACTAGAAAATAGTGACTTAGATAAATTTGGTTATGCTCAAGTTGGTGGCAAGGACGATGCCAACATGATCTCAGCCAAGAGTATCGCAATCATTGCCGACCATGTCCTATCAATTTATCCAAAGGCAATTGATGATGCCAAACAAGTATATGAAAAGGTTGACGGTCAAACTTTATTTAATGAAAATAGTTTACTACCCGGTAGACCATTCTACGATGAAAGTTTGCATGTCGATGGATTAAAGACAGGATATACTGTTGCCGCTGGATTATGCCTAGTTGCGACAGCTCAACAACCAGGAAAAGATCGAGTTATCACCGTCGTGGTTAACGATTATGCCGAATTTTCCGATACTGCGAAATTGATAAAACTGGTTAATAACCACGATTCAGCATTGAAATAATAATAGTTAGCATAAGAATTTTGTATTTTTTCCAAAATAGTGTAGAATAGTAAAGTATCTTTGATTACTAGTATAAAGGAGAAGATTTATGGAATCGGCCTGGAATATAGTTGGCCTACTTCTTTGGATAATTTTGGTTATTTATGCAATTTTTATTATTCATAACATCGGGGTAAGAAGAAGTAGACTAATCATAAATGGGCACTACGACTTTTCATTAACTCACCATTTAAAGACGGTTGCACAAATCGTCGTGTTATTTGCTGGGATTGGATTCATGTCTTTTGAGACATTCTATCCAAACGTTAATGGATCAAACGTTGTCACAACACGTGACTTCAAGCCATTAATTTTGGATACCAATGGTAACAGCTCTTACTATGTGAAGGTCAAAAGTGGGAATAATTCATCTTTGAATCAGTCTTACTCATATTTGGTTAATGGACAACGTTTATCAGTATCGAGTTCAGCATCAAGTGTGCTAGTTGGTACTAATAGCGAAATTAATGTTCAAAAGTCAGCGGTTAGATGGAATGACAATGAAGCTAAGACGCTAGACAAGAAATACCAAAGAGCGTGGGTTGCCGACGTAACCGTTACGTATAAAGACAGTTTTTGGAATGGAATCGGATTACATGCTGGACGTCAGTTCAAGAGTTATACTCTAATCCGTATTCCGGATAATTCATTTATTTATAACGAAAAATAAAAAGCCGCTGGATTTAATCCAGGGCTTTTTTCGTTTAGTCTTGTTTTTGTAGTTTAGAATGGTGAACTCCGTAAACGAAGTAGAAGATAAATCCAATCACAATCCAGATACCAACTGAAATCTTGGTGACGTCTGGAAGCATGATGATAAAGAAGATGCTGAATACTCCAGCTACAATTGGTAGGAATGGATACCATGGCATCTTGAATCCTGTGTTTTTAATATCTTTTCTACGACGAAGTTTGATAACACCAAATGAGATAAATGCGAAGGCAATCAATGTTCCAGCGTTAATCAATGATGCTAGTTGCGTCAATGGAACCAAACCAGCAAAGACAGCTTGAACGATAGTTGCAATGATAATCGCGTTCTTGGGTACTGAATGCTTGGCGTTAACACGTCCGATGAACTTAGGCAAAAGGCCGTCTCTACCAAGTGCGTATACTAGGCGAGAACCACCGATGAACATAGTTACCATGGCGGTAAAAATTCCAAACAAAGCACCGATAGTAATTAGCTTGTTGAATGCTGACAAGTGAATGATTTGAAGAGCGTAAGCGGCGGGATCGTCAACGTTTAGTTCCTTGTAGTTAACGATTCCAGTAAGTACCATTGAAAATGCAACATATAGAACGACGGCAAAAACCACAGTTCCGATAATTCCCTTGATAACGTTCTTACCTGGGTCGATGGTTTCAGCGGAGTTAGAAGCTAATGCATCAAAACCGATGAAAGCAAAGAAGACAGTGGCAGCTGCTGTGAAGATACCACCCATACCAAATGGAGTTGAGTGGAATTGAGCAGGGTAGAAAGGAACATAGTTACTGGTCTTAACGTAGAAAGCACCGATGATGATGAAAATAATGATAATGGCGACTTTGACAATCACGGCGAAGTTTTCAACACGTTTAGACATTTCTGAACCCATTAGAAGAATTCCGGCGATGACAACCACAATGATGACGGCTGAGATGTTAATCACGCCACCTTCCATTGGACTGGCTTGTAGAGCGGTCGGTAAATTAATTCCGATAGCGGCTAAGATATTGTTGTTAAAGTAAGCAGCAAACCCGGTCGCTTCTGCCGATACTGCTAAGAAGTATTCAAGTATTAAGGCCCAACCCAAAATCCAACCAACAATTTCACCGTAAACAACGGAACCAAATGAGTAAGCAGATCCGGCAATTGGCATGGCTGATGAAAATTCAGCGTAGGCCATACCAACTAATCCAGAAACGATAGCTGCCATTAAAAAGGCAATCGCAACGGCAGGACCAGCATGACTGGCAGCTTCATGGCCGGGAAGGATGAAAATCCCGGTACCAATCACGGCACCGATACCCAAGCCAATTAAGTCTTTAGTGGTCAAAGACTTGGATAATCGTGAATCGGCCTCTAAATAATTGCTAACCGATTCCTTTTTAAAAATTTGCATAGATATCAACACCTTTTCTTGTTTATTTGTACTATTAACTATATAATGAGTACCAACATAAGTAAAATTAATAAATTCAATATTTACATAAGAAAAGATGATATAAGATGAATCGATTTATTGTACTAGAAGCAGTATTACAGAATAAGAGTTTCACCAAAGCAGCAGAACAACTAGGGTATACCCAATCTTCCGTCAGTCAAATGATGTCCAATCTGGAAAAGGAATTCAACATGCACATTCTAAAACGTTCCAGATCTGGGGTGGAATTGACACCGGATGGGGAAAAACTTTATCCACACATCAGACAAGCGCTTCGTCAATACCGTGGATTAATCGACACCGCCAACGCCATCAATGGCCTTCAATCAGGAACGGTCCGAATCGGGGCAATTACCAGTGTTAGTTGTTACTGGTTGCCAGACCTCTTCAAAGAGTTTAAGGCGCTTTATCCACAGATTAATTTCGTTTTAAACCAGGGTGACTATGGAACCATCATCGATTGGTTGAAAACCGACCAAATTGATTTCGCCATCATGACCGCTGAATACGGAGAAGGTTTTAATAAGACAATTGTCCACAACACTAACATGAATGCATTTATTCCCGTTGACCATCCATACGCCAACGCAGATGCTGTGCCAATTGAAGCACTCGCCGATGATCCATTCATCCTAGTTGAGGGTGGTGGCTACAGTGAACCGCTTGAAGCATTTAAAAAAGCCGGTGTTAAACCCAACGTGCGCTATAAGATTCAAGATGACTACACCATCATGGCGATGGTCGAAGCAGGACTAGGGGTCAGCATCCTATCTGAACTAGTTTACCGTCGAACCGATTTCAAAATCGTCAGCAAGCCAGTCGAACCCAACGTGACTAGACCTGTCGCAATTGTTTATAAGAATAAGGATGGACTACCAATCGCCAGCCAACATTTTGCGAAGTTCATTATCGATAGAAAAGAAGAACTAAAATAAAAAAGCCATTCGATTGATGATGTGCACCCCAAAAGTTGTACATTATTATATTGTTTTTCCTAGGCGGAAAGTTTCCGGTATTGAACCGGTGACTTTCCGCCTAGTTTTGTTTTAATACGATGATTATTGTAATAATCAATCCAT
>NZ_JBMHFD010000021.1:0-13627 GCF_049166695.1 Apilactobacillus intestinapis | reverse complement strand
ATATATATCCTATTACAACAATTATCGTATAAAACAAAAACTGGGAGGAATGTCACCGGTTGAATACCGGAACAATTCCTCCCAGAAAATTGCATAACCATCCTCCAATTTTAGGGGTTCAGGTCAGCTCTTTTTTTATTAGCTTTCACCGTTAACTAGATATTCTGGGGAGAATAGTTGTTTAACTTTTTCAGGAGATAAAATATGGTTTTGAATTAGTAGGTTTGGTACAGTCTTGTTTTCCTTGGTGGCTGTCTTGATTAGCTCGGTGGTCTTGTTGTAACCCAAGATAGGAGATAGGACTGTGGCGGTTACGGCTGATTTACGAACGTCATCTAGACACTGTTTAACATTGACGTCGATACCGTCTAGACAGTGGTCAACCAATGTTTCGATTGCGCGTGCCAAGTGAACTTCGGCGGTTAGGATGCTCTTGAACATGATTGGTTCAAAGGCATTTAGTTCCAATTGACCGGCTTCTGAAGCGGCAGTGACGGTGGCGTCAAAACCGATTACTTCAAAGGCAACCTGGTTCACAACTTCTGGGATAACAGGGTTAACCTTGTTAGGCATGATTGATGAACCGGCTTGGCGTTTTGGTAGGATTAATTCATTCAAACCAGATTGTGGACCGCTACCAAGTAGACGTAAGTCGTTACTGAACTTGGATAAGTCAACGGCCAATGTTTTTAAACTAGAGGAGAATGCGACGAAGTGATCTGTGTTTTGAACAGCGTCGATTAAATCTTCATCCTGTTTGAGGTCGAAACCGGTAATCTTGTTGATTTCGTCCACGATGTGATCACGGTAGTACTTAGTGGTGTTAGTACCAGTACCGATGGCAGTTCCACCCATGCTGACGGCCTTTAGTTCATTTTCAGCGCTGTTGATTCGTTTCAAATCACGACGGAATAATGAAGCGTAAGCATGGAATGTTTTTCCATAGGTAGTAGGAACGGCATCCTGAAGTTGGGTTCGACCTAGTTTAATGGTGAACTGGAATTTCTTGGATAGTTCATCTAGGATTTCGATTAATCGATTAATTTCGCTGGTTAATTTTGGTAAACGTTTAATCATTGCTAGTTTACCAGCGGTTGGGTAGGTATCGTTAGTAGATTGTGCCTGGTTAACATCATCGTTTGGATGAATGAAGACATCAGGATGTAATTTCATTGCGACATTGGCAATTACTTCATTTACGTTCATATTTGTGGAAGTTCCGGCCCCACCTTGGATGGCTGGAGTGATAAAACTCTCTGGTGAGGGGTGCTCAAGTAAGTAGTCGCAAGCATCTACGACTGTGTTATATTTTATAACATCAGTCGCTTTTGCACCGTAATTTGCGGTGATTGAGGCTTTTTTAATCTGAATGTAACTTTCGATCAAAAGCGGGTCAACTTTCTCTTCTGTAATCGGGAAATTCCTTGCGGCTCTAAGGGAGTGGATACCATACAAAGCATCATCAGGAACTTCTAGTTTACCAACACAATCTTTTTCGATACGCATAAAAACATCTCCTAAAATAGTTATATGTTATAAAATGTTACATTAAGTATAAACTAAATCTTTAATTAGTCAAATGAAATATCTAAATTTGTTTCACATGAAACAAAAGCGCCCCTAGAAAAGCTCTAGGGGCGCTAATTTTAACCAACGGAATCTTCCATTTGGTAATCAATTAATTTATTTAATTCCATCGCGTATTCCATTGGAAGTTGGTTTGAGAAGGGTTCAATGAATCCCATGATAATCATCTTAGTAGCCTGAGCTTCGGATAAGCCACGGCTCATTAAGTAGTATAGGTCGGTTTCTGAAATTTTTGAAACCTTGGCTTCGTGTTCGATTTCGGAATCACCATTGTAAATATCATTGTGCGGAATGGTGTCACTCATTGAGTCATCATCCATGATGATCGTGTCGCATTCAATGTGTGATTTAGAGTAGTGAGCATCTTCAATCATACGAATTGTTCCACGGTAGTTACAAGTTCCGCCGTCTTTACAGATTGATTTTGATACCACGTTGGATGAAGTGTGAGGAGCATGGTGCCTCATGATGCATCCGGTATCTTGGTAAATGTCACCGCTGGCAAATGCGATTGATAGCATTGTTCCGTTGGCGTAGGGACCATTCAAATCGATACTTGGGTACTTCATGGTGACCTTGGATCCTAGGTTTCCGTCGACCCATTCCATGGTGGCATTTTCATCAGCGGAAGCACGTTTGGTTTCCAGACTGTAAACATTGTCGGACCAGTTTTGAATGGTGGTGTAGCGACAAAAGGCGTTCTTCTTCACGAAGACTTCGACGTCGGCTGCATGCAAACTATCTTCTGAATAGTTAGGGGCGGTACAACCTTCAACGTAGTTCACACTGGCATCTTCATCAACGATGATTAAGGTTCTTTCGAATTGACCGGTTCGACCGGCGTTGATTCTAAAGAATGCTTGGATTGGAATCTTGGCATGGACACCCTTTGGAACGTACAAGAAGACACCACCAGACCAAACCGCTGTGTTTAGCGCAGCGAATTTGTTCATTTGAGGCGTAACTAGTTTACCGAAGTATTCCTTAACTAAGTCAGGGTGTTCCTTTAATGCCGTATCGGTATCTGAAAAGATGATTCCCATGTCGGCGAATTCTTTTTTGATGTTGGCGTAAACAGCTTCTGATTCGTATTGAGCTTCGGCACCAGCTAGGTATTTACGTTCTGCTTCTGGCACCCCGATTTTTTCAAAGGTGTTCTTAATATCTTCTGGAACATCGTCCCAACTACGTGATACTGAATCGGTCGCTCTTTGGAAGTATCTGATTTTGCTTAAGTCGAGATCAGATAGGTCGGGACCGAAGTCAGGCATGGGTAGTTTTTGGAAGATTTTAAAAGCATTCAAACGAATATCTAACATCCATTTGGGTTCATGTTTTTGTGCTGAGATTTCGCGGACGATATCTTCAGTTAGGCCATCACCGGTTGAAAAGACGGGTTTAACGTCGTCTTTAAAACCGTATTGATAATCATCATTTAAGTGTTGGATTGATTTATCGATTGATATCATCTCCGTTAATTAATTGATAAATTGCTTTGAAGGGAAGCATGGCACATTTAATGCGAATTGGTAGGTGCACGACGGATTGAAAGGCGACTAAATCACCTAACAGTTCTTCGTTAAAATCTTCGTGTGTCATCATTTTGGACATATTTAAAACGAGTTCATTGATTTGATCAGCGGATTTATCTTGAATTGCTTCTATCATCATCTGAGTGGCACCCTTACAAATAATGCAGCCATCGCATGCCACTTGTAGGTTTTCTACGTTGGGCTGCTTTGTATCAGCGGTCATCGAAATGTCATCACCACAAGTGGGATTAGTTAGATGGACGTCTGAATCAAACTGATTATTGTTAGGGCATTCACTGGCTTTTTGCATGATGATGCGTTGATAAATGTTACTTAGATCCATTGAAAAATTCCTTCATTTCGTTAATACAGTCGACTAGTCGGTTGCATTCTTCAATCGTGTTGTAAATGTAGAGACTAGCACGTAATGTCGCGTTGACTCCCAGTTTGTGGGTTAGTGGTTCGGCACAGTGTTGACCAGCTCTGACGTCGATATTCTTAGAGTCAAGGAAGGTTGCAGCGTCGTGTGGGTGAATATTGTCGACGTTAAAAGAGACGATTCCAGTTTGACGTTTAGTTGGTCCATATACTGAAACGCCGTCTAAAGCGTTAAGTTGGTCGTATAGGTATTGACCTAGTTTTTCACATTGTGCCTGCACGTTAGTCATTTTAAGTTCTTTTAGATAAGAAATTGCGGCGTCTAAACCGATGACACCCTCAATATTTGGGGTGCCGGCTTCTAGTCTGTATGGAATGTCTTTAAGCTTGTAGTCGGTAGTTGATACTGATTCAATCATCTCGCCGCCGACACGGGGACTATCCATGTTTTCTAGTAAATCTTGTTTACCGTATAAAACACCGATGCCGGTTGGTGCCATCATTTTGTGTCCGGAAAAGGCTAACCAGTCAATTGGTGTTTCTTGCACATCGATTGGTAATTCGGGAGCAGCTTGCGCACCGTCGACTAGGATGTCAGCGCCGTGTTCATGAGCCAATGTGGTTAGTTGATCAATGGGATTGATGTTTCCTAAGACATTGGAAACGGCAGTGACTGCCACTAATTTGGTTTTGTCGGAAATGATTTGTTTAGCGGCATTTAAGTCGAGGTTGGCATCTTCATTTAGCGGAATGAATTTCAAAGTTGCGCCGTTATTTTTCGCAATCTTTTGCCATGGAAGGAGGTTACTGTGGTGTTCTGCGATTGAAACCACAATCTCGTCACCATCTTTTATGTGCTTTGCATAATATCCGTTAGCGATTAAGTTAATGCTATCGGTGGTACCAGCAGAAAAGACGATTTCTTTTGCGCTACTGGCATTAATGAATGAGGCAATGTTTTGTCTGGATTGTTCAAACATTTCTGTCGTTTCCCCGGCATCAGTGTAGACGCTTCGGTGCACGTTGAAATTGTGGTGAGTGTAAAAGTTACTGATTGCGTCAATGACGTACTTTGGCTTTTGAGTCGTTGCAGCGTTGTCAAAGTAAATCATATCTGAATGCTCTTTGAAGATGGGAAAGTGATGACGAATGTTTAGACTATCCATGAATACGCTCCTCTAGGTTATTTAATAAGTGTTCTTGTACTGATTTGTCTGGGAATTTTTCAATTAAAGGTGTCAAGAATCCGCGGGTTAATAGGAAACGGGCGGTCTTGGTGTCAATTCCTCTTGTTTTTAAATAGTATAGCTGTTCGGGGTTAACTTTACCAACACTCGCAGCGTGACCGGCAACCACATCGTGATTGTCGATTAAAAGAATTGGGTCAATTTTCCCCTTACTTTCGGGACTTAAAGTCAATAGTCGACTGATTTGATCTGAATCAGAGTCGCTAGCTTCCAGCTTAATTTGACCAGTAGTATCGTATACAGTCTTGGATTTATCGGCGACGATACCACGTTGTGATATCAAGCCACTCGTATTGGGACTTTTATTGATAATTTTGGTTTGAACTACTTGGTTTTGGTTTTGATCGGATAGACTCACTAGATTAATTCTAGCGGAACTGCCCATACCATCGAGGTCAATGTTGCTGTAGTAGCGACTGTCACCATGATTAAATAGTCCGACATAAGTCTTTAAGTTGGCGTTTTGCGCTAAATAAGCATTTAAAACGCGGTGAGATTTTTCGCTATTAGTCATTGCAGCGTCATAGAAGGAGACGTTGGCGTGATCTCCTAGCAATACTTCAATCATTAGGCGGTCGTTTTTAGGGTGTTGTTTTGAATCCTTGTAGGTGAATGAAACTTCACTTCCTGAAGCAGCGATAATTAGGAGGTGTTTTTCCTGCATGTTGTGATCGACTAAGTCGGAGATGTCGATTGATTCATCAACGCAGACATCTTTAGGGATGAAAACAAACCCACCACTTTGTAGATACGCAAGATGGTTCGCATTTAATGCGTTATCACGCCAATAAATTGCTTTTTCCATCAAGTTTTCTTGGATTAGTTCCGGAAACTCGTTTGCAGCGGCGAACAAGTCCATCATGATAATGCCTAAATCCTGTAAGTTTTTAGGTGCTAAGTTTTGCGTATCTATTGAACGGAAACTAAGTTCAGGAGATTCAAAGTGAAACTTGCGAAGTGGTGCGGGAACCTTCATCGTCTTTTTCATATCGTTTGCGACAATGCGTTTAACGGTTAACCATTGTGGTTCGTTATGTGATTGGGCAAATTCTTGAACTGACATACTCATTATTCATCCACCAGCTTTACGTCGATGCCTAATTGATCACGCAATTGGGCGTAACCGTTTTGTTCTAGTTGTTCAGCTAGGTGATAGTCACCGCTGGTAACGACGCGACCACCCATCATAACGTGAACGACATCTGGTTTAACGTAACGTAAGATGCGGTTGTAGTGGGTGATGATAAGTGAAGAGAAGTGATTGTCTCGCATGTGATTGATTCCCTTTGAAACAACTTTTAAGGCGTCGATATCTAGCCCAGAATCGATTTCATCTAGGATGGCTAGATTGGGTTGAATCATCATCATTTGAAGGATTTCGTTTCGCTTCTTTTCACCACCGGAGAAACCTTCGTTAAGGTATCTGTCGGTGTATGATTCGTCGATATCTAAGAAGTCCATGACGTAGTCTAAACGTTTCATGAAGTCTAAAACTGATACTGGTTTGTCAGCCACCGCATTCATTGCGGCATGAATGAAGTCGACATTTTTTATCCCACTGATTTCAGTAGGGTATTGCATACCAATGAAGAGACCCAAACGGGCACGTTCATCGGTTGCCATGTCGTTTAATTCCTTGCCATCAAATGAGATGGTTCCTTCAGTAATTGAATACTTTGGAGAACCCATGATGGTTTGAGAAAGAGTCGACTTACCGGTTCCGTTTGGTCCCATGATGACATGGACTTCACCGTCGGGGATGGTTAAGTTTAGACCCTTGATGACTTCTTCATCTGTTTCATTGATTTTAACGTGTAGGTTTTCAATTTTTAACACAATAATCCTCCTAGTGAACTAACTTGTCCCAAAGTACGACCTTATTTTCTTTAAGGGACTTTGGCACATTGATAATTCTTTGGTTAGCACTACCGCGGAATTGAAGAGTTAAATCTTTTTGGTCTTCCATGAAACGACCATCAACTAGGATGTCGATCATTGAAAGTAGTTTTAATTTGTCATATGAATCTTTTAGTAATTCATCAAATGTGTAACCTGACCATGACCAGATATCCTTGGTGTGGCCGAATTCTTCTCTAACTCGTTTGCATAAACGAAGACATACTTGCGTATTCAAGAAGGGTTCTCCACCCAAGAGGGTAAGACCTTGAACATAATCTTTTTTCATATCTTCGATGATTTGGTCTTCTAAATCTTGTGAGTAAGGTTGTCCGTAATGGAAGTTTTGTGAGGCGACATTGTAACAGCCAGGGCATAAGAACTTGCAACCAGAAACATAGATACTGCAACGGATGCCCTCACCATCAACGAAGTTAAATGGCTTATAGTCAGCAATATATTGTTGGCTTAAGTCTTTTGCAAGCCATTCCTTAGGCTTTGGATTGTTTGGCTGTCTCTTCATGTGCGACACTTTCTACCATTCCTTTCGACATATTCTTTTGACGTGATGAAATTTCAACGTGACGACCGTGAACCATTGGACGTGCTTGAGGGTTACCCAAGTAACCACAAGTTCTCTTAACAACGTCACAGTACTTAGGATCGTGGTTACCACATTGAGGACACTTGAAGCCACGAGCGGTAGCTTCGAATTCACCCTTGAAACCACACTTGAAGCACTTATCAATTGAAGTGTTTGTACCTAGGTATCCAACATGGTCGTATGCCCAGTCCCAAACGGCTTCTAGTGCCTTAGGGTTTTGCTTTAGGTTAGGGTATTCACAGTAGTGAATGAAACCAGCTGAGGCATAGTGAGGGTAAGCTTCTTCAAATGTTAGTTTTTCAAATGGGTTAGGACGTTTTCTAACGTCGTAGTGGAAACTGTTAGTGTAGTATTCCTTATCTGTGATGTCCTTAACCTTACCGAATTTTTCGATATCGTCTTGAGCAAATGTATCAGTTAATGATTCGGCTGGAGTGGAGTATAGGCTGTAGTGGTATCCACTTTCTTTACTCCAAACACGGCATAGACGGTTTAATTCAGCAACGATGCTGACGGTGAAGTCGTGGGCTTCTTGGTTTGATTCCCAATCTGGACCGAAGAAGGCGGTACCAACTTCGTATAGTCCGATGTAACCAAGTGATACAGTGGCGCGTTCGTTTCTAAATAGTTCATCAACACTATCAGTTGATTTTAGGCGTTTACCAAATGCACCGTACTTGTATAGTAGTGGGGCGTTATCTGGTTTAGCTTCCTTGGTTCTTTCGATACGGTATGCCATGGCTTGGTGAACGATACCTAGCTTTTCTTCAAAAATGTGCCAGAACAAGTCCGTGTCACCATTAGCCAATAGTGCGATACGTGGAAGGTTAACGGTAACAACACCTAGGTTCATACGACCAGCGTTAACGGCCTTACCGTTTTCGTCAGTCCACTTAGGTAGAAATGATCGACAACCCATTGGGGCCTTGAAGTCACCGGTGATTTCACAAAGCTTGTCGTACATCAAAATATCAGGGTACATACGCTTTGTAGCACATTCGATGGCTAATTCTTTAACGTCGTAGTTTTCGTCGTTAGGGTTTAAGTTTAAGCCTTTCTTCAATACATAGATAAGCTTAGGGAAGATGGCAGTACGACGTTCCTTACCAAGTCCTTTAATACGAATTCTTAGGATGTCCTTTTGGATTTCCTTTTCAATCCAGTTGGTACCTAGACCGAAACTAACAGTTGTGAAAGGTGTTTGACCTTGTGATGAGTATAGGGTGTTAATTTCGTATTCTAGTGATTGCATAGCGTCAAAGATATCCTTCTTAGTACGGTCTTTGGCGTAGTCTTCGCGCTTGTCTTCTTCGACCCATTCTGAAGCGGTCTTTAAGTGTTTTTCGTAGTTGATTTCGGCAAATGGAGCTAGCACTTCATCGGCACGGTCGAATGATAGACCACCATATTGTAGGGATGCTACGTTGGCGATGATTTGAGAAACTTGAGCGGTCGCAGTTTGGATTGAGCGAGGTGATTTAACTTCGGCGTTACCAATCTTAAAACCGTTATTCAACATTTCTGCAAAATCAACTAAGCAGCAGTTGGTTTCAGGAGTTGCTGGTGAGTAGTCTAAATCGTGCCAGTGAATATCACCTCTAAGGTGAGCTTTGGCTACTAGTGGAGGTAGCATTTGAAGACCGATGGCCTTGCTGGCAGCCCCTGCTTCTAGGTCTCTTTGGGTGTTAAAGACGTTACTATCTTTGTTGGCATTTTCGTGAACAACTCTGTCGTAACGGTTGAATAGTTGGTCGATTCGAGCCTTTACATCGGTTGCTTTCTTGAATTTTTCAATGTCTTTTTGTTCATATTTTAAGTATTGCTCTTTAGCATCTAAGAAATCATTTTCTTCTAGAAATTGAATGATGAAGTCATGAATATGACTTGAGGTAATTTCTTCTTGATCCTTAGTAAATAGGTTCAAACGTTCAAAGAAACGCTTGTTATCTTCCTTACTAATACCCAGTTGATTTAGTACAAAATCAATCTTGTATTTATAGAATTTGGTCTTGTCACCAGAATTCTTTATAACGTTTAAATGGGCAAAAGTTTTATCAAACATTATATCAGTCCTATCCTTAAAATATACACTATAACTTGTGTCTAAAATAATGTTAACACGCATATATAGTGTAAAAACATTCTTGAATGTCAATTTGAATAGTGCGTACTGAATGATTATAATAATTTAATTTTCTCATAATACGTAGTGGTGAGCGATTTCGCTTTTTTTCGTCGAATGTTTTTGAAATTTTGTCTAAAAATGTTCAAATTGAATACTTACATATCGTGCCCAAAGTATTGATATACTAACGTTTAATAAGTAAAATCCGAATAAAAAATACAAAAAAGAACTTTATTGAAAAAGTTCTTTTGAGAATTATCTTTGGATGTTTGATTGATGGCACCTTCGATATCATCCTTTGAAAAATCGTGTTCCAAGAATTCTTTATTATCGGTAGGTAGTTGTAAGATGAATTGGTTAAATTTTTGAATGCCAAATTCACCATTGAAATTACGGAAGTCGCTTAAGTGTCCGCCAATTGATAAATCATCGGCGATGAAGTGCATATGAAAACCATATACAGCAATTTGACTAAATGGAGATGGATTATAGTATCCGATGATGGTTCCAGTAACTTTTTCTCCGTTAAAGATATGCTCACTTTCCGCTGTTTTAATTAGGTTAGGGTATGGCTTACTTTGTTTGTAAACGGATCTTACCTTAACAGATTGAAAAGTTCCGTGGAGTTTAATCGCAAATTGAGTGTTTTGCAGTTTTTCCTTGTTAAAAATTTCATCGTTTAATTCATCGATTGATAGATTATCTTTGACTTCAAAGTCTTTGAAATCGGCGAAGTGGGCGTTGCCAAATGGAACGGTGAAATCATCTGAAACGATGGTGACATTACCGTCACCAGCAATCTTGTATGGCTTGCCATCAACAATGATTAGTTCACCATCCAGACCATCACCGCTTCCGATTCCGGTATCACCATGTGATAGTAATTCCTTAATTGATAGGGTTCCATCGAAAAGTCCGGGAACTACGATGGCACCAGTTCCGTTTTGAAATAATTGGTTTGTGTTTTTCATAAATATACCTCCAATATTTTATTGATATATTCAATATTAGGGTATAATTTAACCAATTCAATTTACAAAATCTTACATGTGTTCAATTTTCGAAAAAAGGGTGATTGAATGTATCGAAACAAGCGTGATAAAACTAGAAAACAGATAATTAATGCATTTATGGAGCTAGTTTCTAAATACGGATTAAAGGAAGTAACCGTTAAACAAATTGCTGAATTAGCGGGAATCTCCAGGGGGACATTCTACCAACATTATTACGACAAGTATGCCATATTTGATGATCAAAAAAAGAAGATTTTTCAAGAAATCGTTGCTCAACAAAATGTGTTTTTAGCAAAAAAAGAATCGGCCTTACGAGTAGATTTATTGGAAGGTAAATTTGTATCTAAAATATTGGATATAGTAAAGGATAACCAAAATACTGTGGAATTTTTATTCAATCATGATGATGGATTTAGGGCACAGGCAAGTGATTTCTTCGAAAGAATAAATCAAAAGACGCTGACAAAAATTAACCCGTTGGTTACCACAAAACGAATCGAAATCATTGCTGCCGTAATTGCGACGGTTTTGATTAAGTTTATCGAACTATATAATTTATATCCTGATAAATACGACAAAGCCTTTATCTTAAAGGAAAGCCGAGAATTGATTCGGGTTAACGTATTATCAATCCTATAAAAAAAGACCCTTATAGGGTCTTTTTTATAGTTGATTTTCGTGTCGATAGATTAGGATGCATCGAATTTGGAATACAAGAATGACGATTAATTCCAATCCGACAACCCAGATGGTCTTAGTATGGAAGAAAAGTGATAAGATGCTGGCCTCAAAAGCTCCGCATAGAAAACTTAAAACCAGACCACCGTAGTAAAGTAACTTGGTTTTGAATTCGTGTTTTTTAGTCTCCAAATACAAGAATAGATTATTCATTGTTTTTTGAAGGTTTCCAGTACTAAACATGTTGGAGTATCCCAATCCAGACATTGTATTAAATGTTGAAAGTTGAAGGGCCGTTGTCAAAGACATTGAAGTCGTGATCATTAATTGTGGAACATTGTATTTCAAAAATCCCACGATTGTACAGACTGCAATTTCAATGGCTAAAATATAGACCTTCCAGTAGTTTAGTTTATGTTTATCTAGATTATGGTGAATCCAATTAGCCAATAGAATTCCGATTGAAAATGCAATCACCGGTAAAATTCTTTCTAAGAAGTGACCATAATTGAATTGTGTCAACGCTAATGCGGACAAAATTAAATTCCCTGTTTGGGTACTTGCAAATATTCCACCATGTTCGATGTAAGTGTATGCATCAAGGCAACCACCGATTGAGGTTAAGAAGAATGCCGTTGATATTTTTTCACCGAAGCGGGCGGGGTGAGGTGCGTCGATAACATTGACTCCCTTTCTCTAAAGTAATAAGTTATAACTAAGTTATTTATAAATAGTACTACCATATTGTTTCAAAATAAATAGAATTGTTTTTATTCGGGGAGAATGATTTATTTGAATTATTTAATCGCATTGTTTTTAATGATTGTTTTTGCGAAATTTTTTGGAATGCTGGCTTCTAAGATACATATTCCGGATGTTGTCGGACAAATCATGGGAGGAGTAGTCCTAGGACCATCTGTCTTAGGAGTGATTCACCGTCAAGATATTGTAATTGCATTAGCATCATTGGGGGCTGCATTATTGATGTTTGGCGCCGGTTTAACTTGCGACATTGATAGATTGAAAAAGTATTTTGGTCGGGGAGTCATTGTTGCTCTTTTTGGAGTAGTATTTCCAGTCGGATCCATTTATCTAATGTGTAGATATTTTCAACTTTCTATTATTGAAAGTGCATTTATCGGAATTGTTTTTGCAGCAACATCTGTTTCGATTTCAGTTGCTGTATTAGAAGAAATGCAGGAGCTAACATCATCAGCTGGAATTACTATTTTAGCTGCTGCGGTAGCCGATGATATTATTTCAATTGTTCTATTAAGTGTTTCTATTCCTGTTTTGGGAGTGGGAAGAGGACATGGAAATTCAGATGCGTTGTTTCTAATTATTTTGCAAATTGTTTTTTTCTTATTCTTATGGCTTTGCTATAAGATTGTAACGCTATTATTCAATACTATAGATCTTGATACAGCCAAGGCAGGAGTATATTCATTCCTATTGTGCCTATTTCTGGCGGGAACCGCTGAAATGGTCAGGTTAAGTGCAGTTACCGGTGCTTTCTTTGCTGGTCTAATTGTTAGTCAGACTAAGTTCAAAAAGGTATTAATGGCTAGACTAAAAGGGCTAGGGACTTTGCTCCCAATTCCAATCTTCTTTGTAAGTATTGGTGTTGATATGCAAATTAATGGAATCTATAAGCACTGTTCAATGTTTTTAATTCTAATAGTTCTAGCGGTTATAACTAAGTTCTTGGGTGCTTTTATCGGTGCCAAACTTAGTCGAATTGATTTAGCCAACTCCGTGGAAATCGGGGCAGGGATGATAAGTCGAGGAGAAGTCGGGATTGTTATCGCACAAGCTGGATTGGGCAGTCATTTTATTTCAACTAGCTATTATTCAACGTTGATTGCCGTGATTGTGGCGACAACAATTCTAGCTCCATTAATTTTAAAACCAGTTGTATTATGGAAACGCAAAAGAGAGTCAGTATAAACTGACCCTCTTTTTTTATGGAACATATGATATCAATACTAATATTAAATCGATGATCACAACGGTTATGATTGCACAACCTAATGATATTAATGGTAGGAATCTTTCATCACCAAAAAGACTCATATGACGAATCCTTTTATCAAATGAGTTGGTCATTTGTTTATATGATTTTTTAAGATCTTGTTTTAATTGTTTTGTGATAAGACGACAGTACTTACATTTGATTTGATTAAAAAATACATTACCGCAAATTGGACATTTTAAATGAATGATGATTAGTTCCTCCTTACTAAATTTTTACCCATTGTACCAATCGTTTTAATGGAAATAAATTTAGTGAAAAAGTTCAAAATGGACGCGGCGTTCATAAATACTCAATTAAATGTCGATAATGATTAATTATTGAACACGAAGTAAAAATAAATAAATTACAAATAGATGTTAAGTTAGTAAAATCACAATCAATTTTAAAAAATATTTCAAAAAAGCCCTGACCTGAACCCCTAAAATTGGAGGATGGTTATGCAATTTTCTGGGAGGAATTGTTCCGGTATTCAACCGGTGACATTCCTCCCAGTTTTTGTTTTATACGATAATTGTTGTAATAGGATATATAT
>NZ_JBMHFD010000020.1:0-14456 GCF_049166695.1 Apilactobacillus intestinapis | reverse complement strand
GGAATAATACACGAATATTAACAAAATTAGGCAACCAATCCCCTGTAGAATACAGAAAATCAGTTGCCCAATTAAAGAGTTAGAAAGCTGCTTTTATTTATTTGTTCAAAATAATAGTTGCAGTTCCTAACCTATGGCTTTTTTATTATTCAACATCCAAAACAGTTTGTTTTTGTTTGAATTGTTCTTTTACGAATTCGTAGAACTTCACTTGTGTGATGTAGTAGTAAGGGAATACGTAAATTCCGACGATTCCTGAAGTAATTGCAACTAGAATCATCCAACCGGTGAAAGATAGTTGTAATACAAGGTAATCTGCTTTGTAGCCCTTCATAATGTCTTGGCTGGTCATAATAGCAGTGTAGGCACTGACGGGTTTGTTTTCCAATCTAGCATCTCTGTATACCCAAAGTGCTTGGTTGTATGCGAAACTCTTTACGACTAACCATACTAATACGGCGATGAATTCAGCGATTGAAAGGGATAAACCTAAAGAGTTTGGTAGTAAAATCATGAATAGGAAACCAGGGATGAATAGTAGTGACCATAGTGATAATAGAATTGATCTTAAAATCCAGGTCCATGTGGTACCCCAGAAAAGACGTTGGTCGTCGATAAATGTTAGTGATTTTCTAAGTGGTTTTTGGAAATCATCTTGGCCTCTTAATACGTTGAAGGCGGTGTAGATAGCACCGAGTAAAAAGATTGAAGATAAGATGATGAAAATAAATGTTGCAACGGAGTTAACGGCGTCATTACTTGTAATGTTAGTAGTAACGTTTGTGGCATCTATCTTTAGAGCTGAGTTAAAGCTTACTTGGTTAGCTAAAACGTTGTAAGCAATGTAAGTTAGTAAGAATGGTAGAAATAGGATGAAGAAGAAGCGTTGGTGACCACGAATAAGGCCTTTAACTTCTCTTTTTTGTTCTGCGCGATTGTACATGAGAATCCTCCTGTTTGATATTATGTCTTAATTATACCAAAAACCCCGGCAGAAAAATTCGACCGGGGTTTAATTTTTGGTTAAGAATGATTTAGATGTTCTTCCAAGTGTCGTGACCGATTGAAGGGAATAGGTGAACATTTCTTTCAATTTCAAGTGGGGTCATCTTCATGTTGACGGCTGGAACAATCATGTCCACTGCGTTATCAGCTTGGTCAGAGATTTCAGTAAAACCAACTAAGCGGTGTTCTTTGTCAAAAATGTAGGCATTCTTAACAACAGGTTCCTTAGTGATTTGTCTAAACCATGTGTTAGTAGCATCATGTTCTTCAACAGTGTATTCGTCACTAGCGTTTGCTTCATCAACGGTAACACCCATTTGACTGATACGAGGTGAAGTAAATACTACTGATGGAATTGCTGGGAAGTCGATTGGTTGATCTGTTTCACCGGCAAATAAGTGCTTTAAGTATTGTGATTCGAAAGTTGCTGTTGGAGTTAAGTTTGGTTGACCAGTAGCAGCAACGTCACCTGAAGCGTAGATGTTTTCAACTGATGTTTGTAGGTATTCGTTAACTAGGACACCCTTCTTATCATCGTATTTAACACCAACTTCTTCTAGACCCATGTTGTGAACCATTGGTACACGACCAGAAGCGTCTAGGATGTAATCAACAGTTAGTTGTTGGTTGTCAGCGTAAGTAACAGTGTATTCGTCACCGTCTTGGCTGAATGAACGTAGGCCAGAGTTTTCAACAAACTTGATACCTGATTTCTTCATTTCGTCCATTAGGATTTTTACGTATGGTTGGTAGAAAGGACGTAATGCCTTGTCACCGTGCATGAACATAGTAACATCAGCACCTGCTTCGTTTGCCATAGTAGCAAATTCCATCGCGATGTAACCAGTACCAACAACAGCCATACGTTTTGGCATGTCTTCTAGTTCCATGAAGTCTCTTGAATCATGTGATAATTCAGTACCTTCAATTTCAACTTTATGTGGTGTTAGACCAGTGGCGATAACGATCTTGTCTGAAGTTACGTGTTCACCATTGATTTCTAGTGTATGAGCGTCAGTGAACTTAGCAAAACCATGGATAACATCCATTCCTAAGCTCTTCATAGTTGCTTCACGGTCTACCTTGATTGGTAGGATTCCTTCACGTTTGTGTTTGATGTTTTCTTTCCAGTTTAGCTTAGTGTCACCTTCAACGATGTCTTTCATGCGTCTTTGGGTCTTAGCTAGAGTGACTGGTCCATCAAGTGAGATTTTGGCGTTACAACCCCAGTTAGGGCAAGTACCACCAACGGCGATTGCTTCGACAAACGCGATTTTGAAACCTTGTTTGCAAAGTGTCTTAGCACCGTCGAATGCGGCGTGTCCTGATCCGATGTAGATAACATCGTAATCGAAGTTAGGATTTTTCATGTTAAAGCCTCCGTATTTATTACGTTTATTATATTTTCTTATATTAATTAATGTACAATATTGTAGTGTTGCAAACAAATATATTGACTCGATTTTAATGGAATTTTAAACATTAAAAAAACCACCCAAATGGGTGGTTTTACTTAATATTTTATAGATGTTGCCAAGCGTCACTACCGATAGTAGGGAACAAGTGGACAATCTTGTTAATTTGAGATTTATCTAATTTTAGAGCGACGGCAGGTAGGATTGAATCAATTACGCTATCCGCTTCGTTTGATACTTCAGTGGCACCAACTAAATGGTGTTGTTTATCGAAGATGTATGCACGTTTGGCAATTTCTTCGTTAGTGATTGAACGGTACCAATCAGCAGTCATATCGTGTTCTTCAACAGTGTAGTCGTCACTGTTCTTTGCTTCTTCAACTGATACACCGACTTGGGCGATACGAGGTGAAGTGAACACTACTGAAGGGATGGCAGGAAAATCAATTGCATCCTTAGTTTCGCCTGAGAATAGGCTAGTTAGGTATTGTGATTCAAAGATTGCAGTTGGAGTCAATCTTGGTTGACCAGTTGCAGCAACGTCACCTGAAGCATAAATGTTATCAACTGATGTTTGTAGGTGATCGTTTACTTCAATACCGTTCTTCTTGTCGTATTTAACACCAACTTCGTCTAAACCAATGTTTTCGACGTTTGGAATACGACCGGTAGCATCTAAGATGTAGTCAGTGAAGACTTGACGGTTACCAGATAATTCAATGGTAGTCTTGCACTTTTCTTCGTGGAATTCTTGAACTTCGGCGTTTTCAACAAAGGTAACACCTTTTTCCTTTAAATCGTTTACGACTGCGTCAACGTATTCACCGTTGAAGTCACGAAGTGCGCGGTCACCATGCATGATGACAGTAACTTGTGATCCGGCAGCGTTTGCGATTGATGCGAATTCCATGGCGATGTATCCAGCACCGATGATGGCGATGTGAACTGGTAGTTCGTTGATATTTAGGAAGTCCTTTGAATCGTGGGCCATTTCCTTGCCAGGAACATCTAGTCTGTGTGGACGTAAACCAGTAGCGACAACAATCTTGTCTGCGGTGTATGACTTGCCGTCAACATCAACAGTGTGGCCGTCGGTTAACTTACCGTAGCCCTTAATAACGTCGATACCAAATGATTCTAGACCACCTTGGATGGCGTTTGGAAGACTATCGATGACCTTATGCTTGTTTAGCATGTTTTGGGTCCAATCGATGCTTAGGTTTCCTTTAACAATATTTCTTAAACGTTTTTGAGTTTCCATTAATTGTGCTGGTAAATCTAAAGCAATCTTGGCGTTACAACCCCAGTTAGGGCAAGTACCACCGATTTTATCTGCTTCGACTACGGCAACTTTGTAGCCTTTAGCGGCTAATGGCATTGCACCATCGAAAGTACCGTGACCTGCACCGATGTATAAAACATCGTAATCGAATTTTTCAGTCATAGTTATCAATTCCTTCTTTACATAAGATATTAAATTCATCTTCGTATACTTATAAAATAAACGTTCGCGAAATTTAATTCAATTAATTAGTTTCGGATTATATAGTGTAAGACATAACAAAATTTATGGATTTAATAAAAATTTAATAATATAAGTACTGTAAAATTAATGAAAATAGTATATAATCACTTTGTGAATAAATAAACAAAAGAAGAAAAGAGGATGTTACTATGACTCAAAAAGTTGCATTTGTTACAGGTGCCGGCCAAGGTATCGGTAAAGCAATCGCTGAAAGATTAGCTCAAGACGGTTTTGCAGTTGCTGTTGTTAACCGTACTGCTGAAAAGGGTGAAGCAGTAGCGAAGGAAATTAACGCAAATGGTGGTAAGGCAATTGCTGTTCAAGCAGACGTTGCTGACAGAGACCAAGTATTTGCTGCAGTTGAAGAAACTGTAAAACAATTGGGTGACTTAAACGTTGTTGTTAACAACGCCGGTGTAGGTCCTACTACTCCAGTTGACACAATCACTCCAGAACAATTCAACACTGTATACAACATCAACGTTGCATCAGTAATCTGGGGAACTCAAGCAGCCAAGGCTAAGTTCAACGAACTAGGTCATGGTGGTAAGATCATCAACGCTACTTCTCAAGCTGGTGTTGTTGGTAACCCTAACTTAACTCTATACGGTAGTACTAAGTTCGCTATCCGTGGTATTACTCAAACCACTGCTCGTGATTTAGCAAGTGAAAACATCACTGTTAACGCATTCGCACCTGGTATCGTTAAGACTCCAATGATGATGGATATCGCCCACGAAGTTGGTAAAAACGCAGGTAAGGATGACGAATGGGGTATGCAACAATTCTCTAAGGATATCGCATTAGGTCGTTTAGCTGAATCAGAAGACATCGCTGCTGGTGTTTCATTCCTAGCAGGTAAAGACTCAGACTACATGACTGGTCAAACATTAATTCTAGATGGTGGTATGCAATTCCACTAAAATCATATCTTGGATATGAAAAAAGCCATAGGTTATCCTATGGCTTTTTATTATATGTAGAAAAAGATCGAAAAAAAGAGCCGCTTCAATTAAGAAGCGGCTCTTTTTTTGTGAGATATACAAAAACAAACTTTTATTCTTTAACAAAAAAGTACCCCAAAGATAAAATCTTCAAAGTACTTTAGTTAGTGAGCTGTGATGCTTTGAACACCATCTTCTCAGCAAAGGACTGAGTGCTTTTACCTTAAGCTAACAGCTCAAAATATTAAGTTTGTCTGTGAGATGTAACCTCAAGCGACATATAATATTAAACCATATCTATAGTTTTTATGCAACAATATTTTGAGAAAAAATTGAAAATTCGCTATAATTTTATTAACGAATTAAACATTTGGGAGGGATTAGATGCAAGTGATCGGTATGTTAATCATGGTCATTGTACTATTTATTATTTCTACATTATCAACTGTGTTAGTAATTTCTTTAAAAAACAAGCATAAAAATGACGACAAAGACTAATATGACGGGGTTTTATCCATTGATATAAAAAATATTTATAACGAACTTATCCTTTGACTATATCTTTAAGTATGTTTTATAGTACTTATCGTGTTTTAAATTAAGCAATAATTATTTTTAATATCAAATAGGAGGATTCATAATGGGAGTATTTATTAACTCAATCCAAAGTGTCCTTGTTGTTGTTCTAATTATGTTATTAGGATATGTATTAAGAAAAACCGGTTGGTTTGCAGATACATTCAGCAAGAACATTTCTAAATTAATCAAAAACATCGCTCTACCAGCTTCAATTTTCGTTGCGGTGTTAAGTCGTCTAACTAGAGGTAAGCTTGTAAGTTTCGGTAGCTACCTAATCTGGGGTGTTATCTCAGTTGTTATCGGTTACCTAATTGCATTTGCACTAGTTAAAATCATGAAGGTTAGACCAGGTCGTCGTGGTGTATTCATTAACGCTATCGTTAACGCCAACACTATCTTCATTGGTCTACCATTGAACATCGCCTTATTCGGTGACAAGTCAATGACTTACTTCTTGGTATACTACATCATCAACACTGTTTCTACTTGGGCATTTGGTGTCTTCTTGATCAGTAACGATGATCCTACTAAGGCAGGTCAACCAAAGGAACACCACAAGATTAACTGGAAGCAAGTTATTCCAATGCCACTTGTTGGTTTCCTAGTTGCTTTAGTATTCTTACTACTAAACATTCCAGTGCTAAAGGTACCTTTCTTATCACAAACACTAACTTACGTTGGTAGTTTAGTTACTCCACTATCACTAATCTACATTGGTATTGTATTAGCTGATGCTGGTCTAAAGAGTATCTCATTCGACCGCGACACTGTTGTTGCACTATTAGGTCGTTTCGTATTGGCTCCAGTTGTTATGATTGTTATCCTAACTGCTGCTGCTCACGGTGGTGTATCACTACCAACAATGTTCAGCCAAACTATGATTGTTCAATCAGCTACTCCAATGCTAGCCGTATTACCAATCCTAGCTGCTGAATCACACGGGGATGTTAAGTACGCTACAAACATTGTAACTACTTCAACTGTATTGTTCATCGTTGTTATTCCTATCTTAATGACAATCGTTCAATACATCTAATAAAGTAAAAAACGTTGGAATTATTCCAGCGTTTTTTTATTACATATAACAAAATTGACAAGTACGGGTAGTTAGCCTAAACTTTAAATAAATTAAATGCGGAAGCAAAGAAGGAATTCATATGTTTGAAAAGATTTGTTACACATTAATGGTAATCGCCGTTATTATTATCGCTATAGTATATTTTGTATGTTATTAAAAAATAAAAAGGACTGACATCTGTCAGTCCTTTTTTATTATCCTAGTTTTTGAAATTCAGTGATTTCTTCGTCGGTTAGTTGGTACAAGGTATTAAATACTGTTGATAGGAATGAATATGGTAGGTTGTCGGTAATTCCACCAGCGATTTCTCCGGCAATGCTTAAAATGCTAGAAGCAAGCACAGCTGAATCCAAACTGTTATCGACAGCTAAACAGACACCTAGGATACCGTCTAACATATCGCCACAACCGACGTTAACGGCAAAGTAGTGATGACCGTTTTTGACTTCGACGGTCTTACTACCATCTGAGATGACGTCAGTGACACCTGATAGTAAAACGATACAGTCAAACTTTTTAGCGACAGTTTCTGCGATTTCATGTAGGTCACCGTCACCGTTTCCGGCGTCGATTCCTTGAGCATTCCATTCGATGTCAGCTAGGAATGCTAATTCACCAGCGTTACCACGAACACCGTCGAATTTAACTTCCTGAGCTACTTTAGCGAAGTTGTCTTGACGTAACTTGGATGCACCAATTGCCACGGGATCAATGACGACAGGGATGCCTTTTTGGTTGGCAAATTTTCCGGCCGCAATTGATTTTTCAACGTCGGCATCGTTTGATGAACCCATGTTGATGACTAGGGCGTTTGAGATGTTGACTAGATCACTTGCTTCCTTAATGTCATCGAACATGATTGGTGATGCTCCGATGAAGTTGATGGCGTCGGCCACGTGTTGTGGTGTTACCATGTTTGAGATATTTAAAATGATTGGTGAGTTTTCTCTGATTTGTTTGATTGTAGTCATTATGCATTCCCCTTTAGACGGTTGATGGTTTGTTTGATATCAGAACTATCGATGATGTCTGAGATAACTGAGACACCGTCGACGTTGGTAGTTAGCACTGCCTTGGCGTTATCTTCCTTGATACCACCGATGGCAACGGCTGGATGAGTTGATTCTCGGTATAAACGGTTTAGCTCATCAATACCGATCGCTGGTTTGACCTTTAGCTTGGATTGGGTGGCAAAGATAGGACCAATTCCAATGTAGTCCAGTGAATCCACATTGTTGGCAGTTCTGACCTCATCCAAGGTGTGGGTAGATAGTCCAATAATCTTGTTGGGACATTCCGCAATCACGCGTTCAATCTTGGTGTCGTCTTGGCCGACGTGGATTCCATCGGCATTAATTTCCTTCATTAAATCGATATCGTCGTCGATGATGTAAGGCACGTTGTACTTGGCGGTGATTTCCTTTAGTTGAATCGCTACCTGTAGTTTTTCCACATCGGTTAGGATAGAACGGTCCTTTTCACGGTATTGAAACATAGTGATGCCGTTCTTACATGCATCCTCTACGATTTGGATTAGTTTATCGACGTCGCCGCCAACGTTTTGACTACCCGCAATGAAGTAGACGGCTAGTTGTTCTTTAGCGAATTTCATCTTCAGCCCCCCAGTGATTTAGTGGTCCATGACCGTGTCCGACAATGATTTCTGATTGTAGGATGGTATCAATGTAATGTTTTCCTTCAATGATAGCTTCCTTGATGGATGCGCCCTTAGCTAGGTTAGCGACAATTGCGGATGATAGGGTGTCACCAGTGCCGTGTTTTCTGACGGTGTCATACTTTTTACTTTCGATGGTAAAACTAATTCCGCTTTCTAGTAGGACGTAATCGGTTAGGGTATCACCATGTTGGTGACCACCCTTGATGATGACGTTCTTGGCACCCAGTTGTTGAATGTAGGAGGCGGCTGCAATTACATCATCGTTGGTTTCAATCTTTTTACCATATATAACCTCAGCCTCTGGGAGGTTGGGGGTCACGATGTCGGCGATTGGCATTAGTTTGTGGATGATGGCGTCGATACCGGAATCGTCCAGTAACCTAGCACCACCCTTGGCAACCATGACTGGGTCGACGACAATGGGGTGAATGTTGTGTTTTTTGATGTTTGCGACGACTGCTTCGACGCGTTCTTGGTCAAACAAAGCACCGGTTTTGGCAGCCTTGATGTCGAAATCATCGTATAGTGAATCAAACTGGGTGTTGATCATTTCCACGGGTGTAGGTAGGACGGACTGAACACCCAATGTGTTTTGGGCGGTCAAACCAACTACGACGTTGGTAGCAAAGACGTGGTGTTCTTGCATCGTCTTGATGTCGGCTTGCATACCGGCACCACCACCGGAATCTGAACCGGCAATCGTTAATGTTTCAGGGACTTTTTTACTATTCATGATGACTACCTCCATGAATAATGTCGGCAAATCGCCAGTCTTGTTGATAGAAGGCTTGTTCCCAGAATTCCCATTCTAATTCGGTACTCTTTAGGAAGAATCCCTTGGCTTCGTTGATTTCTTCTTCTGACATGTTCTTTGATAGTTCGTTTAACATCTTGAAGAGTTTTTGAGTTAATCCACCGTCTGCGTCTTCATTGTCGGTTAGGTAGAAATCAATCCAACTCTTGAATGGATTGTCAGCGGTGTTTTTACCCGTGGCAGTTAGCTGCTCGGCAATTTCATTGTATGTCCATGGACATGGTAGTAAGGCACAGATGATGTTGGCCAGACTACCAGTTCTAACGGCACGATACATATGTGATTGGTATAGGTAAGCCTTAGGGCTTGGGGTAGCGTGTTGCAAACTTTCGTATGTAACGTTAGCAATATCGCAAAAGACGTGGTGAGGGTGGATTTCACTGTTTAGAATAAAATCGATATTTTCAGCGAAGAATCGCATGTCCTCTCTGTCCTTTAGGATGGGGATGATACTAGCGTAAATTTTGATGAACTCAGATAAGTATTGAAAATCTTGTTGAACATAAAATTTTAGTGCTGCATCGTCGACGTGACCGTCACCGATACCTTTAACAAACGGGTGGTCAAAGATTGCTTCCAAAATCGGGTTAGCTTCCTTGACTAGTTGATGTGAAAACATGAAACAATACCTCCAGTTTGCTGCCGTAAATAAAAAATACCCTCCCACACGAAGGTGGAAGGGTACACTTGGATAGACTAAGTCTAATTCTTTACTTGGAGTGCGCCTGACTTCCTTCGCTAGTGTTAACTAGATCAGGTTCAATGGGTGTAATCTCAGCCGAAAAACGGCACCCCAGTGGACAGCATTTTTATATTTAATTCATGTATAAGTATATCTGTTTTGAACTATTTGTAAACATGATAATTTTGCCAAATAAAAAAGACGCCGTCATAGCGCCTTTTTATTTTTTTATTGGTAAATTTCGAAGTGAATTTGGCCCATCTTGTCGATTGAGACTCCGAATTCTTGTTTAGCAGAACTATCGAAACCAATTCCTAGGAAATTGGCAGCGTGGCCCCAATCAGAAGATGCATCATCGAACATCATGGCGCAGATGGCACCGTAGATGCTTTCCTTAACGTTAGCCAGAGTAACGGGTCCGTTGATGTATGAGCTAGTTAGTAGGGAACCGGCAATGTTTTCACCGTAGGCAGTGAAGTTGTTAGCGGCGAAGACGTCGTTTAGGACTGAAACATCGTGACCACCCTTTTTAGTGAAGTCCCAGTTATCGTTGTTGTAGCCGATGGCAACATCGGTAGATGCCTTTAATGCACGATCGGTAACTGTTAGATCTTGGGTGTATGGGTAGTTGTTAGCTAGCTTGTGTCTTAAATCATTAACAAGGTTAGCAGCGTATTGTGATAGTTGACGTTGTTGGTCAGTACTAATGTTATTGATGTTGACCGTGGTGTTAATGTCTTCGGTGCTTGGGTGGAATGTGTTAATTTGACGACTTTGCTCAATTGAGCCATCTGAAGCTGTGCCTTGGACCATCTTCTTGGTGTTAGTATCGAAACTAAATAGGTATCCGGCAGGGATGTTTAGTGTGTCTGATGCATTAGGAGTGGCATGATCATCTGAAGGATAGTTAAAACCATCTACTGATTGATAGTAATTTGAATCAGTAGTTTTATTGGTGTCGGTAGCGATTGGTGCAGTGGTGCTAACAATCACCTTTTTGGCTGCGGTGTCTTTCTTGACTACTTTTTTAGGCGCCTTTGGCATGACTTTCTTCTTAGAATCTACCTTTTTTCTAACTTTGGTAGCCTTTTTGCTCTTCTTTGGTTGCTTCTTCTTGGCTTTGGTAGTCTTCTTGGCGTGTTTCTTTACGGCCTTTTTCTTCTTAGTGGTCTTTTTGTGTTTAGCCTTAGAAGTTTTCTTGGCCTTTTTCGCTTTTTTGGCAGGCTTTTTCTTGTGATGAGTTTGCTTGGTAGTTTGGGCATTAGCGGTGAGGTGGGTTTCACTGATGCTTCCGGCAAACAACATGACAGTCAGAACGATTAATAGTAGTGAAAATGCTTTTAGTTTTCGCATAACGATATCTCCTTATTTTGTACGAATCTTTTTATAAATATAACTATACCAAATGTTTTTAATAATGGAATTGATTTTCACTTTGTGTTTTAATTAAGTCAAAGACAAGGGGAGATATTTAATGACTAAATTTAAACGTGCATTTGCAATGATTATTACTGCCGTCATTGTGGCATTAGGATTAACAGCTTGCGGCCAATCTACCTCAAAATCGACTGCGAACAAGAACACTACTACCAATGTATCGGCACAAGCTTCAGTAAGACCTTCAAAGAATGCTTGGAAGCACTCATCTGAAAAGAAGGCTTACCCAAATATGAAACTATCAAATAAGAACTGGCTAGATGTTTCAATTAAGAAACAACGTGTCTACGTTAAAAACAAGGCGGGCAAGGTCTTATACACCATGCTATGCTCAACTGGAAATGACGACGGTACCCCACGTGGTACATTCCACATTCAAAAAGAACGTGGAAGTCACTTCTACAACGCTTCATCAAAGGAAGGTGCTAACTACTGGACTTCATTCAAGGATCACGGAATCTACCTATTCCATTCCGTTCCCGTAAATAAGGATGGTAAGTACCTAATGAAGGATGCCCATGAATTAGGTAAGGTTGCCAACTCACATGGTTGCGTTCGTTTATCAATCCCAGATGCTAAATGGATTAACAGCTCAGTACCAACTGGCACTAAGGTTGTTATTCACTAATTAAAACAAACAAAAAGACGTTCATAATGAACGTCTTTTTTTAATGCAATGTGCTGACATCGATTAGGATTAATACCATGACGATGGTAATTCCTAGGATGGTTGCTACATATTTATTTTTGAATGATTGGTGCTTGCGGTATAAGAAAAATAGCAAAGTCAATAGGGCTAAGACACCAATCGCATACATAATGATCAGTTTAATTTGAACTGATAGGTCGTCTGCTAGCATGTGAGCACCTTCTATTATTTAGTTAATAGTTGGTATGCAAATCTAGCAGTCCATGGATGACCATTTTCGCGCATATGGATGATTCCGCGTTTTTCAAAACCGTTAGAAGTGATAACGTGTTGCATACCTTTGTTTTCAGGATGAGTGTCGATTCTGATATCCTTGTAACCTAATACACGTGAAACGGTGATTAAGCTACTAACCAGTTTTTCAGATAGATGTTGTCCACGGAACTCATTTGAGATGGCAACTCTGTGAATCGCTGCGTAGTGAGCTTCAGAACCGTTAACCCAATCGCCTTCTTCAATGTTTAGGTAGTTTGGATCAATTCCTTGATGAATTGTCGCAGTTCCGGCGACTTGGCCGTCAGTGATTAACACGTAGTTGATTCCATCTTTAACGTCTTTAACTAAATCTTCGTCAGCTGGATAACCATGTTGCCATTGGTCAATTCCTTGTTCGTGTAGGTACTTGATTGCTGAGTGAATGATGTCCAGGATTGCTGGTAAATCTTCTTCAGTTGATTTCTTTAAGTATGTTGCGGGCATTTTTACACTTCCTTTATGAAAATTATAAGTAAAAAGTATATAGAAAAACGTTGCATTTTGCAACGTTTGTAAATTAAGCCTATTCATAGCATACTACAATGACACTTTTAGTAAACTAATTAGAATTATCTATAATAGTGTGATTTTCATGGCCATTCCCATACCACCACCGATACAGATGGTAGCTAGACCGCTTTTTTGGTTGGTGCGTTGTAGGTTGTAGATTAATGAACCGACAATACGAGCACCGGAATCACCTAGAGGGTGTCCCATTGAGATGGCACCACCGGAGATGTTTAGTTTGTCCATATCGATATTGTAGTCATGAGCAACCGCTAGGACTTGAGCAGCGAATGCTTCATTTAGTTCGACTAGGTCGATATCATCCATAGTGATATCTAGTTTATCAAACAATGACTTAGTAGCGTCGTAAGGAGCGTATCCCATGTAGTCAGGATCACATCCAGCTTCGGCATAGCCATCGATGACCGCTAATGGTTTAACATTCAAACGCTTAGCGGCTGATTCACTCATTAGTACCAAAGCAGATGCACCGTCGTTTAGACTTGCAGCGTTTCCGGCAGTAACAGTTCCGTCTTCCTTGAAGGCAGGACGTAGTTTGTTAAGGACTTCAATAGAAGTATCACGACGAATGTTTTCATCTTCCTTCATAATATAAGAAGATTTTCTGTTTTTAATTTCAATTGGGACTAGCTCTTTGTCAAAGTATCCATTATCAAATGCTTTGGCAGCCTTCATATGAGATTGGTAGGCAAATTCGTCTTGCTCTTCTCTTGAAACGTTGAACTTTTCGGCAACGTTTTCTGCGGTAACTCCCATTGGTTGTTTGTTAAAAGCATCCATTAAAGCATCATTGTTTAATGAATCAATCAAAGTAACGTTACCAAACTTGTGGCCGGATCTAACGTCCATGTTTAAAAATGGTGCATTGGACATACTTTCCACTCCACCGGCGATAACGACATCGGCGTCACCCATCACAATGGCAGCTTGGGCATTGCGGACAGCCTTTAGTCCTGAACCGCATACTTGGTTAACTGTATTGGCAGTACTACAGTAGGGGATGTTTGAATTGATTTCGATTTGTCTTGAGATGTTTTGACCAGCACCTGCTTGAATTACATTTCCAAACACGACTTGATCTACATCAGAAGGTTTAATGTTTGCTTGTTCTATAACAGCCTTGGTAACGATGGATCCCAGATCCACAGAAGTGAAGTTCTTTAGGGCACCGTTTATCTTACCAATCGGTGTTCTCTTGGCTGCAGCAATCACGACTTTTTCCATATAATAGTAAAACTCCTTTAATAGTATCTATAAGAAATAGTATAACGATTATTCTATTTAATTCTATTATAAAGAATAAAACTAAAAAGTTTAATAAAGTTTGAAAAAGTTGTTGACCACAGTGTTTATAGTTGGTATTATTATATCCGTTGTCATTTTTGAGATAACAATAAAATTTAATCGAAACAAATAATAAAAAGTTGTTGACCTGACGGTTTGAATTTGGTATTATTGTTTCTGCTGTTGAAAAAGTTGATCGTTAATCTCGATTGAAAATAAGCAAAAAAAGTTATTGACTTTTACTTGCTAAGATGGCATAATAGTTATTGTTGTCATCGCGATTGAGCGACTTTTGATAGCAAGGTTGATAAAAATTAATTATAAAAAGTTGTTGACATTGAGTTAACGATCTGATATAATTAAAGAGCTGATTAATTTAATCAGCAATCAACAAATTGGTAGATCTTTGAAAACTGAACAAGATTGATAATCGATGATGTGTAAGGAACTTACAACTTGGTTGTAAGAATTAAACATTGCGAAGTCAATTCGCTTATAAAATAACAATTTATTCAGAAGAGCT